>DVON01000157.1 GCA_018713585.1 Candidatus Pullilachnospira stercoravium
TTCCTGCTGACCGCCTTCAAATACGGCGTTCCGCCTCATGCGGGACTGGCCTACGGTCTGGACCGTCTGGTGATGCTGATGGCAAAACAGGAAAGCATCCGGGACGTGATCGCGTTCCCCAAGGTGAAGGATGCCTCCTGCCTGATGACCGAGGCGCCGGGACTGGTGGACGAAAAACAGCTGGAAGAGCTGGGCCTGGCCATCCGTCCGGTGAAAGAAGAAGAGCCGGAGACGGCAGAATAGCAGAAAAACAGAAGAAAGAAATGCCGGCAGGCAGAGCGTGTGCTCTGTCTGCCGCAACTGAAAATACGCGGCGGATACATTCGGTTTCCGCCGCGTATTTAATATTGATGACAAGGGAAAACTTCCCTTGTTTTACGAAATCTGCTGCAGTACCTCATCCATGGCCTCGCTGATGTTGCCCAGCAGGGCTTCGGAAAAGGTGTTGTCTGATTTCAGGTTCCAGCCGGAGCCGTCGTTTTCCAGGTTTGCCTCCAGGGTGGTGGTGGCGGACTCCGTGTTGTTCTGGATACAGGAAATCAGAATATCGTTGGCCTTGTTGAGGCGGCCGCTGATGCCGTCCTGGAGGGCCTGGGAGGTCTGGGCATAGGAGAGCACCTGTTCCTGGTAATTTTCCATGATGGAATAGCAGTCGCAGCTGGTCAGCTCCATGGATACCGTGGCGGTGGTTTTGTCCTCCGAAATGGATTCCTCCAGAATCTGATAATCCAGATAGGTCAGCAGCTGCTGAGACAGTGCCTGGGAGATGGATCGCTTATATTCCGCGTCGCCGGAAAACAGGCTGTCCAGGGAAAAGTACCGGGTCAGCTGCTCCATGTCAAAGCTTTTCAGAGTATCCAGATATACCTGCGCGGTTTCTGAGGGGGTCAGCAGGTAGGGATCGGAAACGCTGGCGGCAAAATGATTGGTGACCGCGTCCGTAAGCTGGGAGGAAGAAGAAATCTCCCAGATGCCGTCCCGGCGGTGAAGGGAAATCTCACATTCAGAGGTGACGGTGTCGAAGGTGTTCTCCTTCAGCACGGTTCCCAGAAGCAGATAGCAGTCCTCCAGGGAAAATTCCACGGCCGTGGGGGAGGCGGTATTCTGGATCTGGCTGGAAAGGGCAGCTCTGGTATATTCCGCGGCCACCGCCTCCCCGTCCAGGGTGGTGAGCCGTACGGTAACCACTGCCTCATCCCCGCTTTTTTCCGTGTTCAGTATCTTGTAGCCAAAGGGCTTGAAAAAATCCACAAACAGCTCCCGGATAGACTGAGGAATGGCTTTGTCGCTGTCTTCGCTGGGAAAAAGATCCTGATAGGAAACAATCTGGTCCACATCGCCGCTGTCCAGAGACGTAAGGGAAGACAGCTCGTGGCGGACAAGCCGGACCGGATCCCGGTTATAGGGAACGGCGGTCTGGTACCAGTAAAAAAGTCCTGCCGCGCAGGCGGCCTCCAGAAGTAGAATCAGGGGAATTCCGATGGTGAATTTTCTGTGTTTTGTCTTATGGCGGAACAGATACATGCCGGCCAGGCATCCGATGGAACCGCCCAGAAGAGCCGCCGCCATAAGCCAGGATTCCCGGATCCTCCACCGGTTCTGTACGGCCCGGCGCTTGTCGGAGAAAAACAGAAGAAATCCGGCGGCATTTATGACCAGCAGGTAAAGCAATAACCATTTCATAAGAGTATCCTCCGTAAAAATCACTTCTTTTTAGTTTAACAGAATAGGGGGAAAAGTCAACTATATCAGATTGTAGAAAAATAGTAAGGGAAAAGTAAGGAAGTCCATATACGGGCAGTGCTATAATGTCTGTAACTATTATGGAATTTATGTCCAGAGAATATGAAACCCCTGCGGGGATACTTATATGGCTACACGGCCGGAAAGAGAGGAACCCCCCTTCGGGGATACCTTTATGGCCATATGGCCGGAAAGAGAGGAAACATGAACAGAAAAAAAGTGATTATTACAGGAGCGGCGGCCTGCGCGGGAGTAGTGCTGATCGGCACCGGACTCTGGTTCTGGCTGGGAAGGGACAAAGGCGCCGGCAGTGAAAATGTAGTCTATGTCAACTCCGTGGACAGCCTGATGAACCCGGGAAATACTAGCGGCATCCTCAACCGTTTCGCCGGCGTGGTGGAAACCCAGGAATCGCTGGAGATTCCCGCCAGTCAGGATCAGACGGTAAAAGAGATCTACGTGGAGGAAGGCCAGGAGGTGCAGGTGGGAACACCGCTGTTTATTTACGATACGGAGAAAACCAGCGAGGAACTGGAGAAGGCCCAGCTGGAGCTGGAGCGGATCAGCAATGAAATCGGCAACAAGTACAACGAGCTGGCAGCCTTGGAAAAAGAAAAGAAAACCGCGGATAAATCCGCCCAGCTGGATTATACCATACAGATTCAGGAAGCCCAGCTGGAGGTGAAGCGCAGCGAATATGAGAAGGAGAGCAAGCAGGCGGAGATCCGTAAGCTGAAGGATACCATTGAGAACGCCACTGTCACCAGTAAACTGGCAGGCGTGGTAAAATCCATCAACGACGGAAGCAGCCAGGCAGCAAACTACGGGGAGAGCCAGGCGTTTATGACTATCATCGCCATGGGGGATTTCCGGGTGAAGGGAATGGTCAACGAGCAGAATATGGGTTCCATCATGGAAGGACAGCCGGTGCTGATTCACTCCAGGGTGGATGAGGATGTGGTATGGAAAGGGACCATGGGTAAAGTGGATACTGAAAATCCGGGAAATGATAACAGCAACGGTTATTATGTATCCACCGGAGATTCCACCACCCAGTCAAATTCCTATCCGTTCTATGTGCAGCTGGACTCCTCCGAGGGCCTGATGCTGGGGCAGCATGTTTATATTGAGGCGGATTACGGCCAGGAGGAAGAGAGACCCGGCATCTGGCTGGATGATTATTTCCTGGTGACAGATGAGGATGGAAGCTCTTATGTATGGGCAGACGACGGAAAGGGACGCCTGGAAAAGAAAGAGATTATCACAGGTCAGCATGATGACGATCTGATGAAAACGGAGATTGCCGACGGACTGAAGGAAGAGGATCTGATTACCTGGCCGGAGGAAGGACTGGAAGAGGGAATGTCCACGGCAAGAGGCGATGCGGGACAGATGGGTCAGAGCAATCCGGAACCCATGGAGGAAACAGATATGCTTACAGAGGACGGCGCGGTGCCGGATACCGGCGAGGTGTTTACGGAGGACGGTACGGCATCGGATGGAGAGATTGTGACGGATGAAGGAACGGAGGGCACCGGGGACGCCGGCGCCGCGGAAGACGGGGATGTCCAGATGGAGGTAGAACAGTGATTTTAGAACTGCGGAATATCTGCAAAGATTACATACAGGAGAAAATGGTGATTCCTGTTCTGAAGAATGTCTCCTTTTCCATGGAAGAGGGAGAATATGTGGCTGTTATGGGACCCTCCGGTTCAGGAAAGACCACGCTGATGAATATAGTGGGCTGTCTGGACCAGGCAACTTCGGGGACCTTCTGGCTGGACGGCCAGGATATGAGTACCTGTTCGGAGAATGAACTGTCGGATATCCGTCTTAAAAAAATCGGATTTGTCTTTCAGAATTTCCAGCTTCTGCCCCGTCAGACGGCGCTGGAAAATGTGGAGCTGCCGCTGACCTACGCGGGGGTTTCCAGAAAAGAACGCAGGGAAAGGGCTGCTCAGGCTCTGGCCCGTGTGGGACTGGAGGACAGGATGCAGTTTCGGCCCAGTCAGCTTTCCGGAGGACAGAAGCAGCGGGTGGCCATCGCCAGAGCCATGGTGAACCACCCCAAAATCCTTCTGGCGGATGAACCAACCGGCGCTCTGGACAGTACATCCGGACAGCAGGTGATGGATCTGTTTCAGAGCCTTAACGAGGAAGGCGTTTCGATTCTGATGATTACCCATGACCGGGAAATCGCCGGATATGCCGGACGGATGGTAAGTATCCGCGACGGTATTTTGAGATTGGAGGAGCAGCCATGAAGAAAAAAGTCATCACAATCACGGCTGCCGCTGCGGCGGGAACCGCCCTGCTGTGCGGCACTGTGGTGTTTGCGGTAAATACGGCGGGCCGGAAGACTGTGACTGTGATCCCGGTCAGTGACTTGTCCGGGTATTACGGAAGCAGCGGAATGAACAGTACTTCGGGAATGATTACTTCAGATGTTTCCCAGAATATCTATCCGGCCGAAAACCAGACGGTGAAAGAGGTTTTTGTGCAGGAGGGCGATATCGTAAAAGAAGGGGATCCGCTGGTCTCTTTTGATATGACCATGACCAGTCTGGAACTGGAAATGAAAAGACTGGACCGCCAGGGTATTGAGCTGAATATAGAAAAAGCCAGGGAGGATATCAAGCGGCTGAAAAACATGAAGCCGGCTTCCAACGCGGGAACAGAGGATTTTCCTGATATCGGCGGCGATTTTTTTGATCCCGGGATGATGGAGGAACCGGATTTTCCGGAGGAAGAGGAACCTCAGGAAAATGAAGAACCCCAGGCGGCGCTGGCCGTACTGGACAGCGGGGCCCTGCCTTATATGGGGTCCGGTACCCTGGAGGATCCCTATCATTTTCTGCTGGCAAGCGGAGGTATGATCCAGGGAAACTTTCTCAATGCCATGGCGCAGCAGGGATGCTTTTTTGTGATCGAGGTACGCCAGGGAGACCTGAGCAACGGGGAGCTGGTGAAAATCTGGGGACAGCAGCTGACAGCCGATCAGGGGACTTTTGATCCGGAGGCCCGGTATGTGCTGGATCTGGGGATTGCCGCGGATCCGGAAGAAATCCGCAATCCCAACGCGGTATCCCATCTTACTGGGGACAGCGTGACAGGGGAAAAATGGTGTACCGGTGAGGGAACGGCTGACAGTCCGTACATTTTCCTGGTGACACCGGACGGAACCGTTGCCGGAAGTTTCTTTAACCGGATGCGGGAGAAAGGAGGATATTTCCGTATAGAAGTGAGGGAAGGCAATACCTATAAGGGAGCCTTGATGAAAGCCTGGGAACAGGGGGCAGGGGATCTTCGCGAATTGGAGGAGGAGGCTGTCTACCAGGTGGGCTTGGCGGTGGGAGAGGCGCTTCCGGAGGAGCCGGAAGAGACACCTACGCCGACACCCACAGAGACGCCCACGCCTACGCCGTCTCCCACGGGGGAACCCACGCCGGCACCCACAGAGACTCCGACGCCGTCGCCCACAGAAGAACCCACAGAGACGCCCACGCCTACGCCGTCTCCCACGGAGGAGCCCACGCCGACACCCACAGAAACTCCGACACCCGCGCCCACGCAGGAGCCCACACCGTCTCCCACGCAGCCTCCCGCCGCGACAGGGGAGCCAGAGGCGCAGACTGAGGAGGCAGCGGCAGATGGAGCATATGTATCTGCCATGAAGATGGTGTATCAGAATTCCACGGTGTCCAGTCTGAGAAGAACAGACACCAGAGAAGATGATACAAAGTCCGGCACGGTTGGATCCATGATGGACTCTGTCGGCCTGGGAGCTGACGGAACCATGACCAGGGAAGAGATTCAGAAGCAGATTCAGGAACGGGAGAAAGCGATCCGCGGTTATCAGCTGGATCTGAAGGAGGCGGATCTTAACATCCGTTCCATTGAAAAAACCTTGGAAAACCAGACGGTGAAAAGCACTTTAAACGGTGTGGTAAAAATGGTGTCCGATCCGGAAAATACCTCCGGCCAGGATCCGCTGGTGCAGGTGGTCAGCAGCGAGGGACTGTATATTCAGGGAACGCTGCCTGAAAATCAGCTGGAGCAGATGCAGACAGGCCAGATTCTGAGCGGCTACTGCTATGATAACGGCGTCAGCTTCACCGCCCAGGTGAAAGAAATTTCTCCGTATCCTCAGGATGGCGGAGGAGATCCGCGAAATTCACAGTATCCCTTTACCGCTTATATCGAAGATGCCCAGGGGCTTTCCAACAATTCCTATGCGGAGCTGACTTTTGAGAATATGGGTACGGAAAGCGGAGCCATCACGCTGGAGAAGGCGTTCGTCAGATCAGAGGAAGGCCAGTATTATGTGATGAAGGAAGATGAAAAAGGGAAGCTGACAAAACAGCCGGTGCAGATTGCCCGTATAGTGAACGGCGCCTATGAGCTGGCTGGCGGCCTGACTTATGAGGATAAAATCGCGTTCCCCTACGGAAGACAGGTGACGGAGGGCGCAAACTGCCAGGATGGAACCATGGAAGATCTTTACAGATAGGAGGAGCGTAGTATGCTGGAAAATATAAGATTGTCTTTTGCGGGCATCTGGTCCCACAAGATGCGGTCATTTCTGACCATGCTGGGTATTATTATCGGAATCGCCTCCATTATTTCCATTGTGTCCACCATTCAGGGAACCAACGAGCAGATCAAGCAGAACCTGGTGGGAGCCGGAAACAACAACGTGGATGTGCGTCTTTACCAGGGAGAGAGCGAATTTGATCTTTCCTGGGAGCAGCCTAAGAATGTATCGGTGCTTTCCGAAGAACAGAAAGAAAAGATCCGGGATATCGAAGGCGTGGTGAGCGCTACCTTTTATAACCGGAGAAGCTGGGTGGACGGAATCTACAGCGGCAATCTGGCTCTGGGAAGCGGCAGTATGTACGGCGTGGATCTGGATTTTCTGAAAACGAAGGGGTATGTGATTCAGAACGGAAGAAATTTCGTGGAAGAGGATTATACCGGTTTCCGGAAGGTGGCGCTGCTGGACGATACAGCGGTGCAGACCCTTTTCCCCGGCGAAAACCCGGTGGGAAAGACTCTGGAAATCCAGGGAGAACCCTTTACGGTGGTGGGAAGTATCCAGAAGGCAGAGAGCTTTGAGCCGGTGATTAACAACCTGGAAGAATACCATACGTATAACCAGGGATCCAATGGCATGGTTCTGATTCCGCAGGCGGACTGGCCGATCCTCTTTAATTACGACGAGCCGGTGGAAGCCAGCGCCATGGCGGAGAATACAGATATGATGACCTCTATCGGAAAGAATATGGAGGATATCATGAATCAGTGTGTGACCGCCACAGGACAGAGCGAGGAAGAGTCAGAGAGCAGTATTTCCTATAAGGCCGCGGATCTTCTGAAAACAGTGCGGAATCTGCAGCAGGTCAGCGAGAATACCAACAAGCAGCTGATCTGGATCGCGGGAATTTCCCTTCTGGTGGGAGGTATCGGCGTGATGAATATTATGCTGGTCTCCGTGACGGAGCGTACCAGCGAGATTGGTCTGAAAAAGGCTATCGGAGCCAGAAAAAGGAAGATTTTGTGGCAGTTTCTGACGGAGGCTGCGGTGCTTACCAGCCTGGGAGGAATCCTGGGAGTGATCTTCGGCCTGATTCTGTCACAGGTAATTTCCCAGATGTCCAAAACGCCTACGGCCATCAGTTTTCCGTCCATTATTCTGTCGGTGGCATTTTCCATGGTAATCGGAATTGTCTTCGGACTGCTGCCCTCAGTGAAAGCGGCCAATCTGAATCCTATTGACGCGCTGCGCCATGAATAAATAAAAAGTGAGCCGCGTCATGAATAGACGGAAAGAAAGCCGCGCCATATGCGGCGAAAGCTTTCCTGCGCGCGGCTGAGAATAAAAAGGCTGCCATATTCATCATTATCGGAAAGATGGATATGGCAGCTTTTTTCAGGACAATAGAAAGTCCGGGGCGCATGCTTTCCACTATACAGATATCAGAATCCCAGGTCTTCTCCGATCAGAACCACGGTGATCCTGCCGGGATGGCGGGATTTTCTGGTAATGACGGTCTGACAGCAGATGCAGTCAGGAGAAAGACAGTCGGAACAGACTCCGGTTTTGGCACAGGGGGTGGACGCCTTTACCCGTACGGCATTGGGCGGGCAGGCCATGGTATGAATTCGCCGGATGGCATCTTCTACATTGGCACAGACCTTGTTCATGCCCACTGCCACGATGACGTGCTGAGGCCCGAAGATCAGACAGGCCACCCGGTTTCCGTTGCCATCGATATTGACCAGCTCTCCGTCCACGGTGATGGCATTGGTGCCGGTGAGAAAATAATCGGCACAGAAAATTTCTCCGTACAGGCTGCGGGATTCCTCAGGGGTTTTTGCAGATTTTCTGTCCAGCAGTTTTACATCCATGGAACGGACGCGGTCCATGATTCCGGACTCCTCAAGCGTTTCGGAACCGCCCCAGGTGACGGTGGATCCCGCCGGAATCATTTTGGCCACCGCCTCCGCGGCTTCCTGGCAGGTTGCGCAGTAGATGCCATTCATCCCCCGTTTTTCCAGCTGTCTGATCAGACAGGCAGCTGTATGCTGATAGCTTTCTGATTTGTATGACATATGAAAACTCCTCCTTTTCATTTTTGCGGGTATTGTTTTGTGTTTCGTTTTTTGACCGGACATGGGAGTTTACCGATATTTGGTTACTCTTTTATAATAAAACACGGAAAAGAAGAAATCCATCCTTTTTCTAAATTTTCGGTAAATGCAGTATAGAAAAAT
>DVON01000158.1 GCA_018713585.1 Candidatus Pullilachnospira stercoravium
AAATCCGTCCCGGCAGTCTTTGCGTTCTTCCCGGAAGTTCCCGTCAGTTCCCGCTCTGCAACTCGGCGTCCTCGTTGGTAATTCCGCCGTCCTCCTGCTTCTCGCCGCCGGTAACTTCTTCCTCCTCATCGGGAGGCACAATACTTCCACTGTTGTCGACGCCCTGCTCACTGCCGCCGCTTTCACCGCCGCTGCTGCTGTTTCCGGTATCACTGCTGTCTCCGGTATTACCGCCGCTGTTTCCGGTATCACTGCCGTCTCCGGTGCTGCTGCTGTTTCCGGCATCACTGCCGTCTCCGGTGCCGCTGCTGTCTCCGCTGCTTCCGGTATCACCGCCGCTGCTGTTTCCGGTATCGCTGCCGCTGTTCGTCTGGTCTTCCTGGGTTCCGTCTTCATTCTGTGAAGCGGTGTCCGCCGAACCGGCCTCTGACTGATCCGCGCCGGAGGCATCGCTGTTTCCGGTATCTTCCACACTGTAACCCTGGGCGATCTTCGCGGCGTTTTCCACGGATTTCTGATCCATCTGATTTTCAAAATAAGCCATCTCCGCGTCGGTCTCTCCCGTTTCCGCTTCATCCTGGAAGATATTCAGATACGGAAGGATTTCTCCCATAATCTGTTTCGCTATATACTGGGCATACATGCTGTTTGCCTGATACTGGGTGTTGGGTTCATCCACTACCACATAAACAACCACCTGGGGATTCTCCAGCGGCGCGAATCCGATAAAAGATACCAGATAATCGCTTCCATAGGTTCCGGTCTCCTCAGAAATCTTCTGGGCAGTTCCCGTCTTTCCTCCCATGCTGTATCCGTCCAGTTTTGCCGCGTAGCCGGTTCCGCCTTTTTCCACTACGGTTCCCATGTATTCGCGAACCAGCGCCGATACTTCCGAAGATACCGTCTGCTTCATCATCACCGGTTCAATGTTCTTTACCACGTTGCCGTCCTCGTCCAGAATCTTGCTGACCACATGTGGCTGGTAGTAGTAACCGCCGTTAATAACGGAACACAGCGCCGCCACTTCCTGAATCATGGTGCAGGTGTATCCCTGTCCAAAAGAAGCGGTTGCCAGTTCCGTTACATTCATATCGGAACCAGTGTGCAGGATACCTCTGGCCTCACCGGGAAGGTCAATACCGGTAAGGCTTCCAAAATTGAAGACATCCTGATACTTCATGAATTCTTCCGCGCCCATCGCGTCTGCCAGCTGCATCATTACATCGTTGCAGGAATCTCTCAGAGAGTCCGCCAGCGTTTCCTCTCCATGGTATCCCGGATAAATAGAACACTTGATCTGCTGATCCCCGAACATCTGATAGCCGTCGCACACATAGGTGGCACCCGATGACACGGAACCACTTTCCAGCGCGGCCGCCACGGTCATGGGTTTTACCGTGGATCCCGGCTCAAAGGTTTCACTGATGCAGAAGTTTCTCCAAAGCAGATTCAGGTTCTCCAGCATATCCTCTTCGGACATGGCGTCGATTTCTTCCTGCGTATAAAACTGCGTCAGATCTCTGGGATCGTTCAGATCATAGGGATCTGAACTGGCCATGGCAAGAATCTCGCCATTGTTGGGATCCGCCACCACCACGCCGACATTTTCCGCGCCCTCGTCCCCGTTGGGGCCAAAGGCCATGCCTTCCATAAATTTCTGGATATATTTTTCCACTACCTGCTGGATATTCACATCGATGGTGGAGATCACTGTATTTCCGTTTTCCGGGTCGATGATGGTCTGCTCCACATCCGCGTCCTCGGTAAAGTAACCGTACTGACGGCCATTCACACCGTTCAGAGTGCTGGAATAGTAACCTTCAATTCCCCAGTCCGCCGTATTTCCCGTATAAGTAAATCCGATCAGATCACAGGCCGTAGATCCCAGAGGATACGTCCGCAGATAATCCTCCTCAAACCAGACGCCGTTGATATTGCTGCGCTCCTGAAGCTCCTCATCAGACAGGGACGCCGCCGTTTCCTCATCCGGATTCTCATACTCCTCAAAAGCTTTTTTATCCGTAATGGACACGTTTCGCTTCATAATCTGGTACTGGCTGTTTTTCGTCTCTTCATTTTCCAGTTTGTCCCGAATCTCCTCTTCATCCAGCCCCAGAACCTCCACCATGGCCTTGATGGTGGGTTCGATATAATCCTCGTCCGAGTTCACCACCCGGCAGTCCAGGATAATCTTGTAGACTTTTTCACTGGTAGCCAGAACCACACCGTTCCGGTCCTGGATATCTCCCCGCCGGAAAGGAATCGTACGGCTGTCATACTTCTGCTGGGACTGACTGAGTACCTGCTGAGTATACTGGGTTCCCTGGGTGGCGTTGATATATGTGATTCTTACACATAAACCGATTAAAGCCAGTACGACCAGCCCCAGCAGCCATACCAGCTTTCTCCTCATTCTGCTATTAATTTTTCTTGTGACCAGGGGATTGCCCCTGGTCTTTTTCTTTCTTTTCTGCACCTAATCACCTATTCTGCGTCTGGTACGTCCTTATACTGACGGACATAGCTGTTTCCTGATGTGTCGAACTGGTAGATCTGATCCTCGTTGGGATAATCCATCCCCAGACGGTCCATGGCTTCCTTGCGGATCTGCTCCAGATCCACCGATGCCGTCACCGTGTTGTACAGTGCGTCATTGTCCGCTTTCAGCTCGTTGAGCGCCGATTCCAGAGAAGCGATCTCGCTGGTCTGTGTGGTAATCTCTGCCTTCAGTTTCAGATACCGCACACACATCAGCAGCGCGGCCACGGATACCACCGCCAGAAATACCACATAACCTCTGCTCATCTGGACGGCCCGCGCCCGGTTCCTCTGCGCCCTCCGGCTTACGCCGGACTTTCTGCGGGGTCTCTCTTCCGGTATGGCCTCTGCTTTGCGGACGGTATTCCCCCACACTTCATACCGTTCCTGCTGTTCCGCTCGTGAATTTACCCTTCTGCTGCTTTTTCTGGCCATTACAAAATCTCCTTAAATTCTTTCGGGCTCCCCTTCCGAAAGAATCTTTCTTTCAAATACTCTCAGCTTCGCACTCTTTGAACGGCTGTTTCGCTCCATCTCTTCCTCTGAGGGAAGTATGGGCTTTCTGGTTATCACCCGGCCTCTGGATATATTCCCGCACACACATACGGGAAAATCCGGCGGGCAGGTACAGGGGTTTTCATTTCTCCGGAAAATATTTTTCACGATCCGGTCCTCCAGAGAATGGAAGGTGATCACACAGATCCTTCCCCCGTCGTTTAAGATATCAATCATTCCGTCCAGAGAATCCCGCAGCACGTCCAGCTCATGGTTCAGTTCGATACGGATCGCCTGAAACGTTCTTTTCGCGGGATGGCCGCCGACTGCTCTGATCTTCATGGGAATCGCCCGTTTTATAATCTCTGACAGCTCCCCGGTGGTACGGATGGGCGCCTCCTGCCTTGCCAGACAGATATGCTTTGCAATGTTTTTCGCAAACTTGTCCTCTCCGTAATCCCGGATAATCCGGTACAGTTCTCCCTCGCCGTAACCGTTCACAATATCCGCTGCCGTTTTTTCCTGTCTCTGATCCATTCTCATATCGAGAGACGCATCCTCCCGGTACGAAAATCCACGCCCGGCGTTATCCAGCTGATAGGAGGATACTCCCAGATCCAGCAGGATTCCGTCCACCCGGCGGATTCCCCTTTTCTGCAACTCCAAAACCATGCTGCAATAATTGCTGCGTATAATCGTCACGCGGTCTTTATACTCCCTGAGGCGTTCCGAGGCAGCAGTGATTGCAGCATCGTCCTGGTCTATTCCTATTAATCTCCCCGTGGCAGATAATAATTTGCATACTTCCGAGGCGTGTCCCGCCCCTCCTAAGGTTCCGTCTACATAGATGCCGTCCGGCTTCACTTTCAGCTGTTCAATAGTCTCCCGCAATAATACGGAAGTGTGATTGAAATCCATACGCTAACTACTCCTTGCCGCAAAGACGGTATCAGATGACAATTCCCATCTCCTGCATACCTTCCGCAATGGCATCCATGTCATCGTAATCGTTATTTTCACTCCACTTCGCTTTACTCCAAACCTCGATACGGTTCAGATTTCCAGTAAGCACCACGTCTTTTTCCAGACCGGCAAATTCCCGCAGCGTTGAAGGTACGAGAATTCTCCCCTGCCTGTCCAGTTCGCACATACAGGCACCTGCGACGAAGAATCGCGAAAATTTCCTTGCATTTTTGTTGGTAAGTGGCAAAGCTTCCAGTTTTTTTTCAAAGATTTTCCATTCTTCCATGGGGTAAATGGAAAGGCAGCCGTCCAGACCCTTCGTAAGCACGAATTCTTCTCCCAATCCTTCGCGAAACTTGGACGGTATAATGAGTCTTCCCTTAGCGTCAATCGTATGACTGTACTCTCCCATGAACATAGAATTTACCCTCTTTGGAATACTGCCTGCGAAAATGAGAGATGAAGTTCTCCCCAACCGCATCTCTCTGGTGACTCGAAAGGGCATCGCTGCCACACTCTCTCCCTTTCGCTCCACTTTCCTCCACTTTCTACCACTTATGTGTTTATTCTAAACCAAAACCCCACTAAATACAAGGGCCTTTTTTATAAAAAAACAGGAAGATTTTTCTAAATCTTCCTGTTTTCCAGATATTGTGCAATTTCATTCAACAATAACAATATATTGTGTTTTCTGTATTTCTTACAATTTTATGAGGAAAATTCCCGTTCCTCCACTCAGACGTTAAACCTAAACAGAATCACATCGCCGTCTTTTACCACATAATCCTTTCCTTCCATCCGCACCAGGCCCTTCTCTCTGGCTCCGGCATAGGATCCACAGTCCAGCAGATCCCGGTAATTCACCACTTCCGCCTTGATGAATCCCCGTTCAAAATCAGTATGGATCTTTCCGGCTGCCTGGGGAGCCTTGGTCCCGATCTTGATGGTCCAGGCCCTGGTCTCATCCTCCCCGGCTGTCAGGAAACTCATCAGGCCCAGCAGCTCATAGCTGGCCTTAATCAGCTTCTCCAGTCCGGATTCCCGGATTCCCAGATCTTCCAGGAACATCCTGCGCTCATCCTCGTCCAGCTCCGCGATCTCCTGCTCAATCTGGGCGCAAATCACAAACACGCCGCTGTTCTGCTCCTTGGCCAGCTGGCGCACCGCCTCCACATGGGGATTGGAAGCGCCGTCGTCCGCCAGATCATCCTCCGCCACATTGGCCGCGTAGATCACCGGCTTTCCGGTGAGCAGATTATAGCCGCTCATCCACAGCTTTTCGTCCTCATCCTCCAGCTCCAGTGTAATGGCCGGCTTTCCGTCCTCCAGATGCTTTTTGATTCTCTCCTGCAGCGCCAGCTCCTTGGCCGCCGTCTTGTCCATCCGGGCAATTTTTGTGGTTTTGGCAATTCTCCGCTCCAGAATCTCCAGATCCGAAAAAATCAGCTCCAGGTTGATGGTCTCGATATCTCTGGCCGGGTCAATGCTTCCGTCCACATGGATTACATTGGTATCCTCAAAACAGCGCACCACATGAACGATGGCGTCCACCTCCCGGATATTTGCCAGAAACTGGTTGCCCAGGCCCTCACCTTTGGAGGCGCCCTTAACCAGGCCGGCGATATCCACAAACTCAATCACCGCCGGGGTCACCTTTTTGGAGTGGTAAAAATCCCCCAGAAGCTTCAGACGCTCATCCGGCACCGGAACGATTCCCACATTGGGATCAATGGTGCAGAAGGGATAGTTGGCTGACTCGGCCCCCGCTTTCGTCAGAGAATTAAACAGGGTGCTTTTCCCCACGTTGGGAAGTCCCACAATACCTAATTTCATAAGCTGATCTCCTCTTTTCTATCAAGATTTTTTCACTTTTTCCGTTCAGTCCCGGCTCTGTATCATAACCAGAATACCGGTCTCCCAGCTGACATGGGCCGTATCCGCCGTAATTTCATTGCTTACGCCCAGCCCTTCCAGATTTCTCAGCCGGTAATGATCCAGCGGGTACTTGAAGCCTTCCAGTGTAAGACCCTCCACTTCCTCCCCCAACGGGAAAAAGGATACGTAGGAGCCATACTGCTCTTCCTTCCGGATGGCAAACGCTTTCCCCACCGGAAGGCTGATCCGGTTGTGAGGATCCAGAAGGAAGGCGGAAACGCCCTTCACATACGCCCGCTTCAGGATCTGAATATTGCACAGCACATGGTCCAGCCGGGTACCCGTTCCTCCCAGGATGGCAATTTCACTGCTGCCCTGCTCCAAAGCGTAGTCCAGGGCGATACAGGTATCCGTGGCATCCTTCACGGGATTGTATTCCCGGATGGGAATTTCTCCCTGGCCGCGGTACCACCGGATCACCTCCGGATCAACGCTGTCGAAATCTCCCATAATACAGTCCGGACGCAGCCGTTTTTCATAACAGAAAGCCAGTCCGCCGTCCACCGCCAGCAGGCAGGATGGATGCCACTGTTTCAAAAAAGAGAGGGCAAAATCTCTCTCGATATTGCCCCCGGTAATGATTACTGTTCTCATGTTCCCTGATGCTCCCTCATCATACCCGTAAGCCTTTCCACCCGTCCGGGAATATCTTCTCCGAAAACCGCGGATCCCGCCACAATGATATTGGCTCCCGCCTCCAGCACCGCGGGAAGCGTCTCCTCATTGATACCGCCGTCCACCTGGATATCCACCGGACGTCCGGTTTCCTCCAAAAGCTTTCTCAGACTGCGGATCTTCGGAAGGCTTTCCGGAAGAAAGCTCTGTCCGCCAAAGCCCGGATTCACCGTCATTAAAAGAACCATGTCCACCAGTCCCAGCACATGATCCAGACTGCAAAGCGGCGTAGCCGGATTCAGCGCCACCGCCGGGCGCATCCCGGCCGCGCGGATCTGGCGCAGGGTTCCGTCCAGATGACGGCAGGCCTCCGCGTGAACGGTCAGGGAATCCGCTCCGCAGTCCCGGAAGGCCTCAATATACCGCTGAGGCTCCTCCACCATCAGGTGGACGTCAAAAAACAGCTTTGACTGTTTTCTCAGCGACGCGATCACAGGCATGCCAAAGGAGATACTGGGGACGAACATTCCGTCCATCACATCCAGATGCACCCAGCGGACCCCGGCCGCCTCCAGCTTGGCCAACTGCTCTCCCAGGCAGGTAAAATCCGCTGCCAGAATCGATGGTGACAATTCGTACATACTCAATATCTCCTTTTTTCCTTTTCTTTCAGTTCTTCAAAAAAACTCACGTAACTGGCATAGCGCCCCGCGTCCACTTTCCCATCCTCAAGGGCGGCCTTCACCGCGCAGCCCGGCTCATGAATGTGGACGCAGCCCTGGAAACGGCAGCTGCCCTCATAGGGCAGAAACTCCGGAAAATACTGTCTCAGTTCTTCCTTTTCCATACCGCCCACCGTCAGGGAGCTGAATCCCGGAGTGTCCATCAGATACGTATGGGAACCGATCCGGATCAGCTGCGCGTGCCGGGTGGTATGCTTTCCTCTCCCCAGCTTCCTGCTGATCTCCCCGGTCTCCATGCTGACCTCCTGCTGCAGAAGATTGGTGATCGATGATTTTCCCACCCCAGATGGGCCCGCCACCACCGTGGTCTTTCCCTCCAGGATTTCCCGGATCTGACCGATCCCCTGCTCTTCTTTGGCGCTGACCGCCAGCACCCGGTAGCCGCAGCCCTCATAAATCCGGCGCAGCCGCTTTGCCTGGCCCTCTTCCTCCAGATCTGACTTATTGAAGCAGATCACGGCAGGCACCCGCTGCTGCTCCATGGCCACCAGAAACCGGTCCAGCAGATCCAGGTTGGGATCCGGCTGGCGGACAGCAAAAATCACCAGCGCCTGATCCACATTGGCCGCTGCCGGGCGGATCAGCTGACTGGTTCTCGGAAAAATTTTCACCAGATTCCCTTCCCGTTCCTTCTCGTCGAGAACCTGGATCTCCACATTGTCCCCCACCAGGGGCTTCTGCTTTTCCTTCCGGAAAATGCCCCTGGCCCTGCACTCATAAATGCCGGATTCCGCCACGTCCACATAGTAGAATCCGGCAATGCCTTTGATGATCTTTCCCTGCATAAAACAGTTTTACTCCGTGGGGGCAAATTCCACCGGGGAGTAATGGCCTCGCTCCACCTCTCCTGAATCGGTGATCTCATACAGGTACACAGTACCGGTGGAAACACCATCGGCGCCCGCCACCTGAAGCGTATAGGGGAACTCAATGGTAGTTCCCTCCTGAAGCACTGTTGTCTGGGAAACACCGTTTACATCCTGCACCAGCGTCAGCTTCACCGGTCCTCCGGTATAGTTGCTGGGCTGCTGCAACTGTACATTGCACATCCAGGTTCCTGAAGTTTCGGTGGTCTCTTCGGTACCTGTACTATTCTCCTCATCCTGGGAAGCTTCCGGCGTAGTCTCCGGCGTTGCCGTAGCCTCCGGCGTGGTCTGCGGCGCGTGATAAATGGTGATGGTGATGGAAGTTCCCGGATCCACCTCGGTGCCCGCGGAAATGCTCTGGCTGGCCACGCAGCCCTCACCGATGCCCTCCGCACTGTCCGTGGTCTCCACGTTCACCTGGAAACCGCTGTCGGACAGGGTTGTGGTGGCGGCGCTTTCCTCCAGTCCCAGCACGCTGGGAACCGCGATCTGTTTATTTTCCTCTCCAAGGCTGACCAAAAGTGTCACCGTGGCGCCGGCCTCCACCGTAGTTCCCTCCCCGGGATCCACGCTGATTACCCGGCCAATGGCCACGGTGTCACTGTAATCTCTGGAAATGGAGGTGGCAAGGCCCAGCGCTTTGATCTTGGCCTCCGCCTCCGACTGGGACAGTCCCACCACTGTGGGCACTGCCAGGGTATCGGAACCCGCGCTGACCGTGTAGTTGATCACGGTGCCGGGATCCACCATGGTTCCGTCCTGGGTTTCCTGGGAAAGAATGGTTCCCGCCGGCTCGGAGGACTGCTCCTCGCCGGTTTTGTTTCCCGAAAGTCCCAGCTGCTCCAGCAGGCTCAGACCATTTTCCTCAGTCTGACCCACCAGGCTGGGAACCGCTACCTGTCCGTCCGCCGTCTGGGTACTGGTGTCTTCCTCTTCCTGCTGCTCCACCTGCTGATTCTCTCCGCTGCCTCCGCCGAAATCCACCAGGCCGGCTGCCCGGGCAATGAAGAAAATCAGAATACAGATGATAATGGCTCCGATGATAAAGCCGCCGATGGTCATTGCCTTCTCCAGCTTGGAGCTGATCTCGCCCTCGTCGTCATCATCCTCCTCATCGTATTCCTCGTCCGAATACTCGTCCTCTTCATCCTCATCGTCATCATCATAACCGTACTCCCGGGTATCCTCTTCCTCCCTGCGGGGAGCGGCATAACCGGAACGGCCTTCCCGGATCGCGTTCAGCTCTTCGTTGGACAGCATCACCGTCTGGGCATGGCTGGCCAGCGGCGCCAGGTTTACAAAATTACCGTTGGGGTCCAGAAGGGAATGTTTCAGGTCCTCAATCAGCTCGGACATATCGCTGTAACGCCGGTCCGGACTTTTCTGCGTACACTTCAGAATAATCTGCTCCAGGCTGTAGGGAAGATCCGGCACATATTTTTTCGGGGATTCCATCTCTTCCTGCAGATGCTTGATGGCAATGGCCACCGTGGTGTCCCCGTCAAAGGGAACGTGTCCCGTCACCATCTCATACATGGTGATTCCAAGGGAATAGATATCACTCTTGGCGTCGCTGAATCCTCCGCGCACCTGCTCCGGAGAGCTATAGTGCACCGACCCCATCACATTGGAGCTGATGGTGTTGGAGGACGCTGCCCGGGCGATGCCGAAATCAGACAGCTTCACCTTTCCGTCCACGGAAATGATAATGTTCTGCGGCTTTACATCCCGGTGAATGATGTTGTTTTTGTGTGCCGCCTCAAGGCCCAGGGAAACCTGGATGGCGATGCTGGTGGCCTCCCGCACGGTCAGTTTACCCTTCCGTGTGATGTAATCCTTCAGGGTAATGCCCTGTACCAGTTCCATGACGATATAGTAAATGCCATTGTCCTCCCCTACGTCATAGACATTTACCACATTGGGATGAGCCAGCCCCGCGGCCGCCTGCGCCTCCTTGCGGAACTTCGCGATGAAATCCTTATCTTCGCTGAACTCCGCTTTCATGACCTTCACTGCTACGAGACGGTTCAGCTTATGATCGCGGGCCTTGTACACGTCGGCCATGCCGCCGCTGCCGATCCTGCTGATGATCTCATATCTTTCTCCTACAATCATGCCCTCTTTTAACATTCTTTCACCTCGTCTGTAAATGGTTCGATAACTACTGCCGTAATGTTATCTTTGCCTCCGTTTTCGTTTGCCCGGTCCACTAACATCCGGGTCCCCTCTTCTATGTCACGGCCCGACGCGAGAATATCGTGAATCTCTTCATCCGGCACCATATTGCTAAGTCCGTCCGAGCACATCAGGATCCGGACTCCTTCGTCCAGCTGTACGTCGAAGAAATCAATCTCCACCGTCTCCCCCGTCCCGACTGCCCGTGTAATAATATTTTTGTCCGGATGGTTTCTGGCCTCTTCTCTGGTCAGCTCCCCGATCCGGACCATCTCCTCAATCAGTGAATGATCTCTGGTCACCTGAGTGATGCCGTCCACATTCACCAGATACATCCTGCTGTCTCCCACATTGGCCACATAGGCATACCGTCCCACAATAGTGACCACCACCAGCGTGGTTCCCATCCCCGCCTTCGCGGAATCCTCCACGGCTGCCAGGTACACCTGTTGATTGGCGGCCTCCACCGCGTGACGGATAATCTTGATGGGATTAAAGCTCATATCCTTTTTTACGGAATCCACCAGCACGGAGACCGCGCAGCAGGAGGCAAAATCTCCCGCGTTATGGCCGCCCATGCCGTCGGCTACCACGAAAAGGTTCGGAAGGTTTCCAATGGGGTCTTCGGAGGTAAACGCGTAATCCTGATTCTCTCTTCTCTTCTGTCCCACATCTGTCACAGAAAAAGATTTCATGACAACTTCTCCCTCTTATCCAAGTAACTCCTTCTTAATTGTCCACAGGCCCCGTTGATATCCCGGCCCATTTCTCTTCTAATAGTAACATTAATTCGATATTTTTCAAGTTTATTTTTGAAATTCCCGATGACTTTTTTCCCGGACTGCACGTAATCCCGCTCCTTTATCGGGTTTACGGGGATCAGATTCACATGGCAGTTGAGCCCCGAAATCAGATCCGCCAGCTGTCTGGCATCCTCCTGTCCGTCGTTTTTTCCGCCCACCAGACTGTACTCAAAGGTGATCCTTCTGCCGGTTTTCTCAAAGTAATACTGACAGGCGGGGAGGACTTCCTCCAGAGAATACCTGTTGGCGATGGGCATCAGCTCCCTGCGTTTTTCATCGTTGGGGGCATGCAGCGACAGGGCCAGCGTGATCCCCAGCCCTTCATCGGCCAGCTGCCGGATCCGGGGCACAATGCCGCAGGTGGATACCGTGATGTTCCTGTGGCTGATATTCTGCCCCTTCTCATCACTGAGAATCCGTACAAAACGCACCAGATTGTCGTAATTGTCCAGGGGCTCTCCCGTTCCCATCACCACCACGTTGGACACCCGCTCCCCGGTCAGCTCCTGAATCCGGTACACCTGGTCCAGCATCTCCGAAGCCGTCAGGTTCCGGATCAGTCCTCCGATGGTGGAGGCGCAGAACCGGCAGCCCATCCGGCAGCCCACCTGGGAGGAAATGCACACGGAATTTCCGTGATGGTAGCGCATCAGAACGCTCTCAATCACGTTGCCGTCTGCCAGCCCGAACAGATATTTCTGCGTGCCGTCGATGGCGGAGGTCTCCACATCCACCACCTCCAGACACGCCAGCGGATACTTCTCTTCCAGCTGTTGGCGCAGCTTCTGGGAAAGGTTGGTCATCTGTCCGTAGCTTCCCACTGCCTTTTTGTGCAGCCACTCAAACAGCTGCCGTCCCTTGAAAGGTTTCTCTCCCATGGCAGCCATGGTTTCTTCCAGTTCCCGCTCATAAAGCGATTTGATATCCAGTTCTTCCATATTACTCTGTCCTCACCAGTCTTGCCAGGAAAAATCCGTCCGTCTCCGACACCCCCGGCAAAAGCTGCAGCCATCCCGCTGCCGTGTCCTCGCTGTGAAGTTCCTGGGGCAGGAAAGGATCCAGACTGTCCAGCCGGTACGGATAATTCTCCGTAAACCAGCGGACATTTTCCTGATTCTCCTGGGGCGTCACCGTACAGGTGCTGTAAATCAGGGTTCCCCCCGGTTTCACATAGGAAGCGGCATTGTGCAGAATCCTGCGCTGCAGAACCACCAGCCCCGCGATTTCTTCCTCATTCATCCGGTACTTGATATCCGGTTTTTTGCCGATCACGCCCAGGCCGGAACAGGGAACATCCGCCAGCACCACGTCCGCTTTGCCCACCGAATCCCGGTCCGCCACGGTGGCATCCGCCACAACGGCAGTCACGTTGGCCGCCCGCATCCGGTCGATATTTTCCCGGATCAGCTCCACCTTGTAGTCCGTCAGATCCCTGGCCTCCACCTGGCCGGTTCCCTCCATCTTGTCTGCCACATGCAGGCTCTTTCCGCCGGGCGCCGCGCACAGATCGATGACGTAATCGCCCTTTTTTGGCGCGGCGGCCTCCGCCACCAACATGGAGCTCACATCCTGCACCTGAAATCTTCCCATCAGGAAGGATTTCACCGCCGACAGATGCCCGTACCCGGAAATGTACAGCGCATAGGGCAGATACGGTGCCGGGGTCACGGTGATGCCCTGCCTGGTCAGGCTGTCCACCACCATTTCCTGATTCATCCGGTACTGCTGGCAGCGGATGCAGGTGGGATGCTCCTCAAGAAAATCCGCCGCCATCTGCTCCGTGACCGCGTAGCCGAACTGGCCGGTCCACCGTTTCACCAGCCACATGGGCAGGGAATACCAGACGGACAGATACTCCAGGGGATCTTTCTCCCTGTCCGGCCACACAATCCGGTCCTTTTCCCGGGAAATGGTCCGCAGTACCCCGTTGACAAATCCCTTGAGGCTGTAAAACCCTTTTTTCTGAGCCAGCTTCACCGCCTCGTTGCAAGCGGCGGAATCCGGCACTCCATCCATGAACAGCAGCTGATAAACGGCGCTGCGCAGAATGTCGCGGATCACCGGCTTCATTTTCTGTGTTTTCACAGAGGAATACCGGTCGATCACATAGTCGATCCGGATTCTGTGCTCGATGGTTCCCTGGCAGACCCGGTTGATGAAAGCCCTCTCCTGCCGGGGCAGATACTGCACTTTGTCCAGGGCATGGCGGATAGCCAGATGGCTGTGCTCCCCGTCCCGGTTGATCTGCAGCAGAACCTCCAGAATAATTTCCCGAATCTGCGTACTCTCAGTCACGATCTCTTCCTCCTGCCAGAATAATCAGACGAAGCAGCTGCAGCAGCGCACCAGCCAGAGCCGCCACATAGGTCAGGCCAGCCGCCACCAGTACCCGGCGTACCCCCTGTTCCTCTTCTTTTGTCTGTACAATTCCCGTACTTTTCAGCATGGCCACTGCCCGCCGGGAAGCGTTGAATTCCGATGGAAGCGTCATCAGCTGAAATACCACCACCACGGCAAACAGCAGAATTCCCAGTGTCTGAAGGGGGCGCAGGGAGAAGATCAGCCCCAGAATAAAAATGGGGATCGCTGCCCCGGAGCTGATCTGCATTACCGGGTTGATAACGGTGATGATCCGGTTGGGAAGATAGCCCGCCGCATGCTGCATGGCATGACCACATTCATGTGCAGCGGTGGCCGCCGCTGTCACGGAAGACTGGTTCAGCAGATCTGCGGACAGATGAATGGTCTTGTCATACCGGTAAAAGGAACTTCCGCTTCCAGAAAGGGGATACAGTCCCACATCGTAGATTCCCGCCGCATGAAGCACCTCCTGCACGGTCTGGCCGCCGGTGACGCGGCTGAACAAGCCCACCCGGCTGTATTTTCTCATCACCGAGCTGCAGTAGCCGGAGGCTGCCAGGGCAATCACCGCTGCCAATATCACTAAAACATAGGTAGGATCATAATACCATCCGTATCCAAATCCAAAAGGAAACATGTTATCACTCCTGTCTGTTCTGTGTGAGAACCGTTCCCGCCGGGATCTGGCATCCCCGCAGAAACGCTTCCGCGTCCATCCGTTTCTTACCTTCCAGCTGCAGCTCGAGAATCTTCAGAATTCCGTCCCCGGTCTGCACCAGAAATCCCCCCGCGTCCGCCTGAAGAACTGTTCCCGCCGGGGCATCCTGGCCGGATACGTTCTCCAGCACCTGTGCCCGCCACAGCTTCAGCGATTTTTTCCCCAGGAAGGTATAGGCGCTGGGCCAGGGATTCAGTCCCCGGATCAGCCGCTCCAGCCGGAGAGCCGGAAGCTTCCAGTCCAGATTTCCCATCTCCTTGCGGATCATCCCCGCGTAGGCGGTGGGGCTTTCCTGGGGCTGTTTCTCAAATACCGCCGTATGGTTTTCCAGGGACGGCAGCGTCTCCACCAGCAGCCGGGCGCCCGCCTGGCTCAGCTTGTCAAAAAGGCTTCCCCCTGTCTCCTCCGGGGCAATGGGCACCGTCACCCTGGCGATCATATCTCCGGTATCCAGCCCGGCATCCATCTGCATAATGGTCACTCCGGACTCCTTTTCCCCGTCAATCACCGCCCACTGAATGGGTGCCGCTCCCCGGTACTTGGGAAGCAGGGACGCATGCACGTTGACACAGCCCAGCGGCGCCAGAGTCAGGATACTCTCCGGTATGATCTGACCGAAGGCCGCCACCACAATCACATCCGGATGAAGGGATCTTAAGGTTTCCACAAAGGATTCCTCCCGCACCCGGCGCGGCTGGTACACCGGAAGGCCCAGACGCAGGGCCTCCTCCTTCACCGGCGTAGGCATCAGAGCTTTTCCCCTTCCCTTCGGTTTGTCCGGCTGGCTTACCACTCCCACAATTTCATGGCCTGCTTCTGCCAGAGCCGTCAGGGTTCCCACGGCAAAATCAGGCGTTCCCATAAATACTACTCTCATTTATTCTTCCTCGCTGTCATATTCCACATCGTGAATCTCGCCTTCCACATGCTCCACATACATAATTCCTTCCAGGTGGTCACATTCGTGGCAGATGGCTCTGGCCAGCAGGCCTTCGCCGGTGACGGTAATCTCTTCCATATTTTCATTCCAGGCCTTCACCGTCACCAGGTTGGGACGGGTCACCACGCCGGATTTTCCCGGAAGGCTTAAGCAGCCCTCCTCCCCGGTCTGCTCTCCGCTGGTCTGGGTGATTACCGGATTGATCAGCACCAGGGGGCCTTCTCCCACATCAATCACCACAATCCTCTTCAAAATGCCCACCTGGGGAGCCGCCAGGCCCACGCCGCAGGCGTCATACATGGTATCCAGCATATCCTCCACCAGCTGGCGGATTCTGGGCGTTACCTCCTCCACCTGACGGCATTTCTTTGTAAGTATCTTATCTCCCATAGTTCTGATTTTTCTGATTGCCATATTATATTTCCCTCTTTCAATGGTTAAATTCAAACTGTATCCGGATCTTCTGAAATCCGCTGTTAATCTCCATATACCGCTCCAGCTGATCCTTCAGCCTCACCAGCTGCCGGTAATCCTCATGCTTGATATAAATGACCTTCCGGTATCTGTCCGCGATCCGGGGAATCGCCTCGTCCGCCGGGCCGATCACCGCCGCCTTTTCTTCCGGATCGATCTTCCGGAGATATTTCCGCAGGTAGGTCATGGCCATATCCAGCAGCGCTCCGTCCTCACAGCTGGCATGCACCGCGAACAGGTTGGAGGCCGGCGGATAGCTCATCAGCTGCCGGTACGCGATTTCCTGTCTGTAAAATTCCGTATAATCCTGGGCGGCCGCCGCCTGGATGCTGTAGTTGTCCGGCTGGTAGGTCTGAATCACCGCCTCGCCGCACACCTCTCCCCGGCCGGCTCTTCCCACCGCCTGGGTCAGCAGCTGAAAGGTTCTCTCCCCGGCCCGGTAATCGCTGACGTTCAGCGACAGGTCCGCCGCCAGCACTCCCACCAGGGTCACCCGGGGAAAATCATGGCCTTTCACAATCATCTGCGTGCCGATCAGGATATCCGCCTCCTGATTGGCGAAGGCCGACAGAATCCTGGCATGGCCGTCCTTGTTTCTGGTGGTGTCCAGATCCATCCGCAGCACCCTGGCAGCCGGGAACCGCTTCTTCACAATCTCTTCAATCTGCTGGGTTCCGGCCCGGAATCCTCCGATATAAGGGGACGCGCATTTCGGGCAGGTTCCGGGGCTTTTTGTTTCATAGCCGCAGTAATGGCATACCAGCCGTCCGCCATTGTGGAGGGACAGGGCCACATCGCAGTGGGGACATTTCATCACCGCCCCGCACATCCGGCAGGAGTAAAATCCCGCGTAGCCTCTGCGGTTTAAAAACAGAATGATCTGCTCCTTTTTCGCCAGCCGCTCCTCCATGGCCTCCTGAAGCCTGCGGCTTAAAATCGACCGGTTGCCCGCCCGTAGCTCCTCCCGCAGATCCACGATCTGAGCCCTGGGCAGCTGCCGGTTCTCATACCGGTTCTCCAGCTCAAAAAGCCGGTACTCACCCAGCCTGCTTCTGTAGTAGGCGTCCACGCTGGGGGTGGCGCTTCCCATCACCACCCGGGCGTCTTCCATCCCGGCCCTGGCAATGGCCGTCTCCCTGGCATGGTAGCAGGGGGAGGTCTCGCTCTGATAGGAGGTTTCATGCTCCTCGTCCAGAACGATCAGGCCCAGCCGGGGGAATGGCGTAAACAATGCCGAACGGGGGCCGATCATGATCTGTATCTCCCCGTTTTTCGCCCGCTCAAACTGATCGGACCGCTCCCCCTGGGAAAGCCGGGAGTGCAGCACCGACACCTGGTCGCCGAACCGGTGGTAAAACCGCTGCACCATCTGATAGGTCAGGGCAATCTCCGGGATCAGCAGAATCGCCTGCCGTCCCCGGGCCAGCACCCGTTCCATCAGTTCCATATAGATCAGGGTTTTTCCACTGCCGGTAACTCCCCGGATCAGGCAGGGACGGCTATCGCCCGCGTCCCAGCCGGACACGATGGCATCCGCCGTCTCCTGCTGGCTTTCGGTCAGCCGCAGGCGTCCGCCCCCCTGCTCATTGTGGGCGACCGGATTCCGGTATACCCTCCGGGAACGGATTTTCAAAATCCCCTGCTCTTCCATGGTCTTCAGCACCTGGGACGTCACGTGGAGCTTATCCCGCACCAGGGAATAGGAGACGGTTTCCTCCTCCAGCACTGCCTGAAGCACCCGCTCCCTGGCCACATGATGCTTTTTCCGGTAAACCTCAAGCTGCTCTTCGGCCTCCCGGCGGGAAATTCCCAGTGTGATCCACCGCTCCTCCTTCTGCCGGGTTTTCTGTTTCACCGGAAGCACCGTTTTCAGCGCCTGGATCATGGTGGAGCCGTAATTCTCCCGCATCCAGGCCGCCAGGGCGATCATCCGGGAGTTGATGTTGTTCTGATCCTCCGCTATCCGGCAGATCTCCTTCATCTTTTCCACCGGGCAGGCAGGACGGTCCGTCACCTGGATCACATAGCCCCGGATCGTGCGTCCCCCGTTTCCAAAGGGAATCCACACTTGAACCCCCGGCTTCACCTGGCCGGCAAGGCTGTCCGGGATCCGGTACTGAAAAGAGCGGTCCAGCTTTTCGCTGGAAATATCCACAATCACATCTGCAAACAGTTTTTCCATGAATTACCTGTTGTCCTCTTCCAGAATCTCCTGAATCAGCACCCGCTCATCCATGGGATACTTCTTCCCCCGGATCTCCTGGTAATCCTCATGACCTTTTCCGGCCAGCACAATAATATCTCCCGGTTCTCCGTGATGGATGGCATAGGCGATGGCCTCCTTCCGGTCAATGATCTCCACATACTTTCCGCTGGTTTTCGAGATTCCCGTCCGGATATCGTCGATGATGGCCTGGGGCTCCTCATACCGGGGATTGTCGGAGGTGATGATGGTCAGATCCGCCAGCCGGCCGGAAACCTCTCCCATCTCAAAACGCCGCTCCCTGGACCGGTTGCCGCCGCAGCCGAAAAGGCACACCAGCCGGTGGGGATGATACTCCCGCAGAGTGGTCAGCAGGCTTTCCAGGCTCATGGCGTTGTGGGCGTAATCGATCATCAGCGTAAATTCATCGGAAACCTTCACCATCTCAATGCGTCCCTTCACCTTCGCCACCTTCAGAGCCCGCACAATATCCTCCTGGGATACCTTAAAATGGCGGCAGATGGCGATGGCTGTCAGGGAATTATAGATACTGAACCGTCCCGGCAGATCAATTTCCACAGGGAAATTCATCAGTCCCTCCACCTGATAGGAAATTCCCAGCACGCCTTTTCCGGTAACCAGCCGGGGACTGGCCGCCCGCAGATCTGCCTCCGGTGAAAATCCGTAGGTCTCCAGGGCACAGGTATGTCCCTCGATGATTTTCTCATAATGCTCATCATCCCGGTTCACAATGCCAATGCGGCACTGTTTTAAGAGCAGCTTTTTACATTCCATATACTGCTCAAAACTGCTGTGCTCATTGGGCCCGATGTGATCCGGCTCAATATTGGTAAAAATCCCGATCTCAAAGGTGAATCCCGCCGTCCGGTGCAGCATCAGCCCCTGGGAGGAAACCTCCATCACGGCACAGTCGCAGCCCGCGTCCAGCATTTCCCGGAAATACTTCTGTACCAGCAGAGATTCCGGCGTGGTGTTTGCGGAGGGGATGACATGATCTCCGATGATGGTCTCGATGGTGCCGATCAGCCCCACCTTATAGCCGGCATTTTCCAGGATGGACTTCACCATGTAGGTGGTGGTGGTTTTTCCCTTGGTTCCGGTGATGCCGATCACCTTCAGCTGATCTCCCGGATAGCCGTACCAAGCTGCCGCGATGACTGCCATGGCATAACGGCTGTCCTCCACCTGAATCACGGTCACATCCCCGGGTACCTCCACCGGATCCTGACACACAATCACTTTTGTTCCCTGGGCCGCCACCTGCGCCGCGAAGTTGTGGCCATCCGACACAGCTCCTTTGATGCAAAGGAACAGGGCATCCTCCCGCGCCTGCCTGGAATCCGCCACAACCCGGCCGATTTCCCGGTCCATGGTGCCCTGCAGGCATGTATAATCCAAACGTTCCAACAACTGTGTTAATTTCATGGGATACCTCCTTTGATGAGATTATGATATAATTTACCCATATTAATTTAGATTACCATACTTCACAAAGTAATGCAATTCATTCAAGGCAAGATAT
>DVON01000159.1 GCA_018713585.1 Candidatus Pullilachnospira stercoravium
TGGGTGAAATGTTTTGCAGTTCTTAACGCCTTAATGCGTTTTCCCAACAATTCATTCATGATTAACCCTCCTTCTAATATAATTTTACCATCTATAAGATTTATGTCAAGAAATATTGTTGCATTTTTGTAACATAAATATTCTATATGTTATAATATTCATTCTTTCACATCAGGTCTGCCTCCACACCCTAAAACACGCAAACCAGAAAAAGAGACATGAATCGGATTCCTCTCCCAATCATGTCTCCCTTATAAGTTATCAGATTCCAGCCAAATCTTCCCCGACAGTTTCGGGCTTTTTCGGCTTCTCTGTCATGCACTCCACACCATCGGTCACTCTGACCGCCATTTGGCCGCCGTTTACTCAAAAATTCCTTTCAGCACCTTCACACATCCATCGATTCCCAGCACCGCGGAATCCAGAATGAGATCATAGTTCTTGATATCCTTCCAGTCATTTCCCGTGTTGGCCCGGTAGTATCCCGCTCGTTTTTTATTGTAATATCTGCGGGTGGATTCCACTTTATCTTTGGTGATCTGGTAATCTTCCTCGATCCGTTTCTTTACCTCCTGATCGTCGCTGGAACGGATGAAAACCTTGATGACCCCTTTCTGATCTCTCAGCGCCTCCGATGCACAGTGTCCCAGGAAAATAGCCGGACCGTCCATGGCCAGACGCCGGATCTCCAGCTGCTCATCCAGGAAAATCTTGCCCTCCTCCGTCAGCATATCCTGATTTCCGCTCTGCATACGTCCCATGACAAAAAGCGTATACAGAAGGCTTCCTGTTACAGACTCCTCATACCGGTTGATCTGGTCCTCGGTGATCCCTCTTTTTTTCGCCACAGCCTCCAGAATCTCCCTTCCATAACAGGGAACTCCACTGACCTTTGACAATTCGCGTCCGATCTTCGTACCTCCGCTTCCATATTCTCTTTCTATGGTAATATAGCGAAATTTCATAAGCCGTACCTCCTAGTATAATCCGGATTTGCATCTGTTGCTAACTTTTTATCCTGGTATTATAATAATAAAAATACCATTCTGCCACAATGGACACTTAAAACATTCTTGTGGTTTAATACTCACTTTTTAAAATTTGTGTATTAAAATCCGTCAACGGAAATCATACTCGGCAAATTTTCCACCGGCAGAAATAAAGAGGAGCAAAACAAGATGAATCAAACGCCAAAACAGGATCTGCGCTTTATAAAAAACGAACGGGAAATCCGGAAAATATTCCGCGAGATGATGGCGGAAACTGACTATTCCCACATCACCATCAAAGAGCTGACCGCCAGGGCGCAGATCAACCGGAAAACCTTTTATCTGCATTATCCTTCCCTAGATCATCTGCTGGCGTCTCTCCAGTTTGAGATCATGGATCCCACCTTCCGGATGATTTCCGAAACCACCTTCCCGGACGATGTGGAAAAAATCATCCAGCACAGCTTCCGGCTGATGGCCGCCCTGGATCCGGTGGACAAGAAAATCCTCTCCGCCAAAGGACATTTTCTCGACAAGAAGACCCCTTCAGATCTGATCCGCGAACACTATTTCCGGAAGTATGACCATTTCGCGGGCTACGACCGGTTTGAAAGCAATATGATCATCACCTATTTTTCGGTGTGCCTGGGAGTGATTTACCGGCAATGGGAAGTGGATGGCCAGCGGGTTCCCCTGGAAGAGATGGTTCCCCTGGCCACCCGGCTGATTCTCCACGGCCTGTCCGGAACGAGGCTGGATATACCGGAGGCGGCAGATAATTCTCCCCAAACATCCTGAGTCCTGCTGCCAGGTATGGCATGCTGAGAATAAGAAAGAGGCCATTTACAAAAAGACAGCCCGCCGCGCGGAAATCTCTTTCCTGCGCGGCGGGCTGCCTGCTCTTTCACTTTCGGACTTCGCAGTCCGCTTTTTCTTTTTCCTGAAAGCCGCATCAGCCTTCAATGGAAATATACTTTTTCTGCTCCACTTCTTTTGCGTCTTTCTTCGGGATCGACAGCTTCAGAATTCCATTCTCATATTTCGCGTGAATGTCATCCTGCTCCACACCTTCACCCACATAGAAGCTTCTGCTCATAGTTCCCGCATAACGCTCCCGGCGGATGTACTTGCCGTCTTTCTCTTTCTCGTCCTTATCCAGACCCTTGGCTGCCGAAATGGTCAGATACCCGTCCTTCAGCTGAGCGGAAATCTCATCCTTCTTAAATCCCGGAAGATCAATATCCAGCTCATATCCGTTGTCCGTCTCCCTCACATCCGTCTTCATCATGTTCTTTGCATGCTTACCATACAGCGGATTCTTTCTTCCAAAAAAGTCATCGTCAAACGGGAAATCCATCCAATCATCAAATAAGTTTTCTCCAAAAATACTGGGCATCATCATAAGTCATCTCTCCTTTTCTTTCTTTGATTAACTTTTATAAGCACTGTCGGAGAAATCCGAGGTGTTGTCATTTTCAGTAGAACATGGGGAAGAACTTTCTTTTTTCTCTCTTCCTTTGTTCTAGTTGTAATATAACACTTATTTTTAGCCATGTCAAGTCTCGAGTGCTAATTATTTTGTGAAAAATTTGTGAACCTGAGCCGCCTGTTCAAAATCAAGGGTTCCTCTTGTTCCCTGCTGACAGATATGCTATATTGAGAACAGAAGAGGGGAAGCCGCCCGGCTCTATGGTTTTCCGTATTCCCATACTATCATGCAGCCGTTATTTTCCCAATCTCTTTTCTATGTTTTCGCATAATTATATTTGTCATAGTAATTGTGAATTTTATCATCCTTCAGTGAAAGAAGTCCCGATTATGGAAACATTATCTTCAGAACAGATCCGTTATTTTCGTCTCAATTCCCATCATCTCGACCGGTTTTATAAGAGCAGCGATATTCTTGCCCTGGCGGGTGCCTGTGGATTTCAGAACAGTCCGCCGGGTGCCTGGGAGTCTGCTCTTCATTTCCGCGCTCCCGGCCTTTCTTCCGATGACATGAACCGGCTGTTATACCAGGAGCGGACGCTGCTGCAGGCCTGGAGCTTCCGGGGCGCTCCGGTGGTATTTCCTTCCTGTGAAAGCGGCACATTTCTCCTGGCGCTGGCGGCCTGTCCGGGGGAATCCTGGATTTACACCAAGGGCATTACGCTGGCCCTGGACTATCTGGAAATGGACGAAGAAGAACTGCTGAAACTTCTGAAGGAAGTTATGCCGGGATTGGACGATACGGTTCTGGTCAGCAAAAGTACGCTGGATCAGACACTTGCCCGGTGGATGCTCCCCCTGCTTCCCCCTGACCGCCGGGATCGCTGGATGGCTCCTTCCATGTACGGGGATCCCGGCCGTCAGACAGTGGGCGGTGCTGTGGTCTCCTTTTTGCTTCGGCCCTGCTCTTTTCTGGGGCTGGTGGTATTTGGGAAACGGCAGAATCAGTTTCCCACTTTCACATCTCTGAAGCGCTGGACAGGATCCGGACTGTCTCCGCAACCGGACGCGGCAAAACAGCTGATCCGAAAATATCTGCACTGCTACGGTCCCTCCACGCCCGGAGATTTCGCCGCCTGGCTGGGAGCCTCCGGTCAGCAGGCCCGGCGAATGTGGCAGGAAGTCCGCCCGGAGATGGAACCGGCTAAAATTTCCGGAAAAACCGTCTGGTATCTTTCCGATGACCGGGAAGCTCTGTTTGCGCCGGCAGACCCTTCCCGGAATTTGCTGCTGACGGACAGCCACGACCCCTATCTGGATCAGCGGGACCGGTGGATTCTGCAGCCCGACAAGACCCTTCACCGGAAAATCTGGCGAACCGTGGCCAATCCGGGCACTGTCATCTGGCAGGGAGAAATTATCGGCATCTGGAATGGCCGCCGCAGTTCCAGGGGGCTGAATATCCATATGGACATCTGGAAAAATCCTTTCGACACGGAAGAGGAACTTCGCCGGATGCTGGAGGATCACGTTGCAGAATATGCCGCGTTCCGGCAGCTTTCCCTTTCCGATTTTTCCATAAGTCTTTAACTCCAAAATCCTGCCGCTTCCTTCACTGAAAAACGGAGAAACCGCGCCACCGGCAGTTTCTCCGTTTTTCATGTACCTGCTTATTTCTTTTTCTGTACCGGTTCATCCCGATAGGGCACCGGCGTATCATCTTTCGCATCCAGGTTGTTGATGTATTTTTTTGTCTCCGCCACAACTACAGGCGACAACAGCAATACCGCCACCAGGTTGGGGATGGCCATCAGGGCATTCAGTATATCCGCAATCAGCCAGATCAGATTCAGAGACAGAATGGGGGCGATCACCGCCACCGCAATGTACAGGATTCTGTAGGGAATAAGCACCTTTTTCCCCGCAAAATACTCGATACAGCGTTCCCCGTAATAAGCCCAGCCCAGAACGGTGGAAAAAGCGAAGGAAATGATTCCCGCCACCAGGATAAAGGGTCCGATCACCGGAATCTGGTCAAATGCCAGAGTGGTCAGAACGCCGCCGTCCGAAATACTTCCCATATCGATGGAGGGATTCTTCATAATGCTGCTGACCAGCACGATACCGGTCATGGCGCATACCACCACCGTATCCCAGAAAGTACCGGTACTGGACACCAGTGCCTGGCGAACCGGATTTCTGGTCTGGGCGGCAGCAGCGGCGATGGGCGCTGATCCCATACCAGATTCGTTGGAAAACAATCCTCTGGCAACTCCGTATTGCATAGCCTGCATCAGACCCCCTCCGATCAGGCCGCCCGCAGCTGCTCCTGGCTTGAAGGCCAATGTGAGGATGGTTTTCAGTGCCGGAAGGATAAAGTCACGGTTAAATCCTAAAATCACAATACATCCGGCCACATAAAGAATAGCCATAAACGGTACCAGTTTCTCACAGACACTGGCAATGGACTGAATTCCGCCGAAAATTACCAGCGCAATCAGAATTCCCACAGCTACTCCTACGATCCATCCGGGAATATTCATATTCTCCTTACATACAGTAGCGATGGCGTTCACCTGCGTGGCACAGCCGATTCCAAAGGAAGCGAATCCTCCGAAAATGGCAAACAGAAGGCCCAGCCATTTCATATTCAGCCCTCTCTCCAGGGCATACATGGCGCCTCCCTGCATCCGTCCATCCCTGGTTTTCACCCGGTATTTGACAGAAATCAGTGACTCACTGTATTTGGTGGCAATGCCAAACACGCCGGTGAGCCAACACCAGAACACTGCGCCCGGGCCGCCCAGCGCAATGGCAGTTCCCACGCCGATAATATTTCCAGTTCCGATTGTAGCCGCCAGTGCGGTGGTCAGCGCGCCAAACTGACTGACTTCCCCTTCTGCTTCTTCATCCTTGGATACAGAAAGCCGGATGCCGGTTCCCAGCTTTCTCTGTATTCCCCGCGTGCGGATCGTCATAAACACATGCGTACCCAGCAGCAGCAAAATCATTCCCCAGCCCCAGACTGCACCGTCGATGGCATCCACCACGGAGTATATCTTCTCATACATACTTTTTCCTCCCTTTTTTAATCGGTTACCTTACTACTTTATCACATCACCTTGCTTCTTGCAAACAGAAATTGTCTTTTAAGGCAAGACATTTGTTTTTTCTTTAGCGACACCAAAGGAAATACCATTTTCGTTTTTCCTTTCCATTTTTTTATCATTCTGGTAAAATAGAGACAGGAATGATAAAACGCAAAGGAGGATATCATATGCAGTATCAGATTCAGGGAGATACGCTCCCCATAGTGATTTGTCAGCTGGATAACGGGGAGAAGATGATTACAGAGAAGGGATCCATGGCCTGGATGTCCCCGAATATGCAGATGGAAACCAGTACCAACGGAGGAATCGGAAAAGCATTTGGAAGGTTTTTTTCCGGTGAATCCATTTTTCAGAATATCTACACTTCTCAGGGCGGTCCCGGAATGATTGCCTTTGCTTCCAGCTTTCCCGGTTCTATCCGGCCTTTCCAGGTAAGCGCCGGACAGGAATACATTTTCCAGAAAAGCGCTTTTCTGGCTTCAGAGGCCAGTGTGGAACTCTCCACTTTCTTCCAGAAAAAATTTGCTTCCGGCCTTTTTGGCGGCGAAGGTTTTATCATGCAAAAGGTATCCGGAGAGGGCATTGTTTTTGCGGAGTTTGACGGCCACATTGTAGAATACGATCTTACGCCTGGCCAGCAAATGGTAATCGATACCGGTTACCTGGCCGCCATGACCGCGTCCTGCTCCATTGAAATTGTCAGCGTACCCGGAGTAAAGAATATGCTGTTCGGCGGGGAAGGCATTTTCAACACACTGATCACCGGTCCCGGCCATATCTGGCTGCAGACCATGCCGATTTCGGCGGTGGCGGGTGTGCTGCGGCCTTATTTCCCGGCAAGCAGTCGGTAAAAGGATTCCGAAAAGCGGAAAAGAAGCATCCTCCCATGAGAGGGTGCTTCTTTTCCGCTTCCGTATGCCGCTCTTATATATTATTTCTTTCTGCTCATCATTTTTGCAATCACAAATACCAACGCCCCCAATGCCACCAGCAGCGCCCCTGCCGCTCCTGCCCAGAACCACAGGTTCTGCACGCCGCCCGCAAGATACAGGCCGATACCATCCGGGCTCAGCCAGCCCAGGATTCCGCCGCCCAGCGCTGTCGCAACGGCCAGTACGGCCAGAATCAGGGCCGCAGCGTTTCTGCGTTTTTGCCCCGCCAGGCAGACGGCGCCGCAGGCGAGGAATACGGCCAACAGCAGCAGGATCACCTTCCATGGTTCCGTCCAATTTCCGCCAATCCGTCCCGCCAGATAGATGGAGGTAGGGCCGTCGGCGCCTCCGATAACAGATATGGATGTGGCGCTGTCAGTTCCTCCGATGATGGCTGCCGAATCCCCGTTTGCCCCCGCCATGCCGGGCAATAACTGCCCGGCCAGCAGGCTCCACAGTACAATGATCACCAGAGCCGCGGCCGACAGCAGCAGGCCCGCCCTGGGCAGCCAGATCCAGGACGGCTTCCGATCCGTCCCCAGTTCCTCCGAAAATCGCTTTCCGATTTCTTCCGGTGTTCCCATTCTGTCACGGATTTTCTCCATTGTTTCCCCCTGCTCCAGACCCGCCCGGATATCATTTTCCAGATCGCTGAGAATCCGCTCCCGGAGGGCACCGGTCACTTCCAGCTGTCTTCCGATCTGCCGCAGATATTGCCGCATCTGTTTTTCTTCCCTTGTCATTGCATTTCCTCCCCGCAGATTTCATTTACTGTCTGAACAAACTGTTCCCATACGCTCCGGTATTCCTGAAAGACCTCCCGGCCCTGGTCCGTGGCCGTATAATATTTTTTCGGCGTGTTTCTTCCCTCCTGAAGCTTCCACTCCGAGCGGATCAGTCCGCCGTCCTCCAGACGGTAAAGCACGGGGTACAGGGTTCCCTCCTTCAGCTGGAAAAAATCCTTTCCCCGCTGTTCCAGTTCCTGAATAATTTCATATCCGTAGGTGGGTTTCTCTGCCACCAGCCGCAGGACAATCATATCCAGAACGCCTTTCTTGATCTGCTGCCTGAATTTTTCTTCCATTTCTTTCTCCATTTTTAAGTATTTAGTATTACTAAATATTATAAAATAAGTGTATCATATTATTTGCCGGACTACAAGACACAAAAAGAAAACATATAATAAACGTCCCCAGACTGCTACCCAGCATCATTCAGCGGAATTGTACCTGGCATAAACGGAGAAGGCCCGAAAAAGACGGTACCACACCGGCTAATGCCGGCATTACGTCTCTCCGAACCTTCCCTGTCATCATTTTTTATCTTACGGCCAGCTGGAGTCTATGCCAGTCAACCGCTGAATTTCTGTAAAACCATGACTCCTGTTATGCATGCACAATATCCGTATACTCACTGATCTCCCTGCTGACCGTACACAAATCCTCCACGCAAAGATCATGAAGCCGCTCATGTCCCGTAATCCTGGCGAACATCTTCAGTTCCTCCAGCGTCACGTTCAGGAAATTCGCCACCCGGGCAGCCGCCGTATCCACCTTCAGCCGTTCTCTCAGATCCGGGTCCTGGGTGGCCACGCCCACGGGACACATGCCGGTGCCGCAGATCCGGTACTGCTGGCAGGCCATGGCAATCAGAGGAGCCGAGGCCATGGCCACCGCGTCCGCGCCCATGGCAATGGCCTTCGCCGCGTCCGCCGACACCCGCAGGCCGCCGGTGATCACAAGACTGATATCCGATCCTGCCGCATCCAGGTATTTTCTGGCCCGGTGCAGGGCATACACCGTGGGCACACTGGAGGCGTCTCTGAGAAGCTTCGGCGAAGAACCGGTGGCTCCGCCCCTGCCGTCAATGGTGATGAAATCCGGCTGGGCATAGACGCAGAAGGCCAGATCCCGCTCAATCCTTCCCGCCGCGATCTTGATACCGATGGGCCGTCCGCCGGAGGCCATCCGCAGCTGGGACACCAGTTCCTTCATATCCTGCTTCGTCCGGATCCCCGGAAAACGTGAGGGCGCGATGATATCCTCCCCCACCGGCTTGTTGCGGATCCTGGCGATCTCCGGCGTCACCTTCTCCCCCGGCAGGTGGCCGCCCATGCCGGGTTTGGTTCCCTGTCCGATCTTGATCTCGATGGCATCCACGCTCTGAAGAATTTCCGGGGAAACGCTGTACATATTTGCCACATATTCAAAAATGTAGGCTCCTGCCGCCTCCATCTCCTCCGGAAGAATCCCGCCCTCCCCGGAGCACATGGCCGATTTTGCCAGAGCACTGCCCTTTGCCAGGGAAATCTTTGCCTCTCTGGACAAGGCCCCGAAGGACATGTGGGACACATACACCGGATTTTCCAGCACCAGCGGCTTCTTTGCCCGGGGACCGATCACCGTGGTGGTGTCCACCGGGGCGTCCTCCTCCAGCGGCATGGGATCCAGCTGGGCCCCCAGAATCAGAATATCATCCCAGGAGGGCATGAGAAGCTGCGTCCCCATGGCCGCCGAGACGGATTTCCCGCTGACCGCCATCTGGTGAATCTCCTCCATATACCGGCAGCTCTCATCCATCCGGTAATATTCCTTCGCATAGTCCAGCTTCCGCTCCGGCTTCCTCTCCTGCCCGGTATCCGACACATCCTCATACAGCTGAAAGGCACTGGCCGGCTGATGACAGACCGGACACTCGGAAAGCGTGGAAAACGGCGCGCCCTCTTTTTCCTCATCATAGATATAACCACAAACACTGCAGCGATACTTTGCCATACAAAAACCTCCTTCCCATACGGTTATTTTCTTAATCGTATCACAGAAGGAGGCATTTCGCCATAAGAATTTAAAGCAGAGACATAGAGCCAACCGGCAGCCATTCCTCCGGGGTCAGGTGATTTCTCCGGGCCATTTCCACTGCCAGCTGTTCGATGTCCGGCCTCCAGGCATTCTCCGGAAGATGGGCGTCGCAGCCGATCAGCGCCCGGCAGCCTTCTTCCCCGGCGATCTTCCAGAAATCCTCTCTGGGATATGGGCGGTGATCCCACAGTCCCAGCATATTGATTTCCAGAGGGATGTCCAGCTCCCTGGCCTTCCGGCAGAGCCGCCGGTATTCCCGGTCAAAAACTTCCGCGTCTCCGGTAAAATTCAGCAGATCCGGATGGGCCACATACAGAAACCGCCCGGTTTCCATCGCCTCTGTACACTGATCCACATACTGTTTCAGACGGGCGCTGTCGGACGTCTCCTGACCGCTGCTGATGTTGCTGTCCACTTCATTTCCCAGAAAATGCTGCCCCAGAAGCATATACTCCACGGGATAATCCGAAAGGAAATCCAGAAGCTGCTCCCAGTAAGCGGGATAATATTCCGTCTCCAGGCCCAGATGAATCTCAATATCCGCCTGATATTCCTTCTTCAGGGAGAGAACCGTATCCACATAGCCATCCATCTTATCCATCTCCATCCGGTTGGGCGAATGATATCCCGCCGGTAATGGATACGGTGTGTGGTCAGAAAAGCCCAGAATCTTCAGGCCGCCTTCGATGGCGCGCTCCACGTACTCCCGTTCCGTTCCTTTGGCGTGATGGCATCTCCAGGTATGTGTATGGTAATTGGCAATCATGATGGTTCCTCCCTGTCATTTGCATTTTTGTCAGCGGCACAGGCGGCATCTCCGGTCACAGTTCGATTTTCATTCCATCGTACGCCGGTGTAATGGGCGTATCTCTGAGAATCTCTTCCAGATCTGTCTGGGGCGGCGTCCGGTGGGGGCTCATATGGGTCCAGTAAATCCTGGGCTCCTTTTTCCACACACCGGCCGTTTCAAAAAACTTTCTTTCATCCATTGCCGCTTCCCAGTACATATGATTGCCGCTGGTCTCCAGAGCGTACCCGCGGGTTTCTTCCATGATGATGGCGTCATACCGGAAACGGGCGATCCAGCTGCGGGTTTCTTCATTATAGGTACCGGAATCTGTGGCATAGAGAAAAGTTTTTCCCTGCATGCTGACCACATAAATCAGTCCCTTCTGGTCTCCCCGGTCCACATGCGAAGCCACCAGAGGGACAAACGTCACATTTTCGCACTGATATTCTCTGTAAGGCTCCACCACCGTAAAGTCCATGGCAAAGTCCTCCATGGGTCTTCCTTCCAGAGAAGCCTCCAGCATATCTAATGTACACTGATTTCCGAAAATATGCAACATGGGAAGTTCCTGCTGGCGGGCATAACCCTGTCTGTGAATCTCATCCAGGGATAATGAGGACGCATCCTTTGGCCGGTACCGCCAGGTGAGCAGCTGAGGATAAAAATGATCCTCATGGGAATGTGTCACCAGCAGCAACCGGGAGGCCATCAGATCCACGCCGAACCGGTCTGCCTGGGAGAAAACCTCCGGCGGAAAATCAATCAGACAGTTTCCGGCAAAATGAATGGAACTGGTTTTGCGGATATTTTTTCCGCCCAGCTGTCTCGCCCTTGTACAATAATCGCAGGTACACCAGATGCCGGGATACTGTTCCGCGGCAGCCGTTCCTAAAAATGTAAGTTCCATGGCAGTTCCTCCTGTTATTCAGCCTTTGACCGCTTCTGTTATTCTTCCATTATACTCGTTTGTCTCAGCATTTAAAAGCATGCTTCCTTCGTTACGTAAAATTTCCGTTATCGCTCCACCGGATACATGCCAGAAAACAGGCGCAGCCCTCCCCCGGACTGCGCCCTTTCATTAGTAGCATTACTGTATAATTTTCACCAGCACCCGATTCTCCAGATCGGACCCTTCATTAAACTGCAGATAACTGTTTCCCAGCTCATCCTCCGGAATGGCGAACCACAGATGGACGGTTCTGGTCTCTCCGGCATCCAGCGCCATATTATAAAAATGGGTGCTTCCCCCATAGGCAGAGGAATCAAAATAGTACGCAAAGTTATCGGCCTGGATATCGTATCTGCTGCCTCCCCGGGACGCCCCGGTCTCCTCATAGCCCGGAATGCTCTCGTCCAGAACAAAGGCCCCGTCCTGGCCGGCCGTATATCTGTCCCACCGGGGCTGCATATTCACATCGTCCAGGTTCTCGTCCCCGCTGTTGGTCACCTCCACCGTGACTTCCACATTTTTCACATGCACGGTGTCAAGAACTCTCTCCACCAGTTTTTTGTCCTTCCATTCACTGACCGTGCGCTGGTAGGGTTTCAGGGTGGTACCGTCCAGATGCTCCATGACAGACGCATAATCGCCGGTGGTCTCCTCTGTCAGTTTATCCACGTCCACCGTATCGGTCACCCGGATATCCGTCACCTTCAGCTGCACAGCGTCCGCAAATCCATAACCATCCGCAAAGGATTCGTTGAGTTTCTTCACCTGTCCGGCGGGAATGGCTTCCACATACGTCTCACCGGCCTCCTCTTCTCCGTCCGTGCTTCCCAGGAAGGATCCGCCGTTCTCCCCGGCGTCAAACTGGTACGCGGTCACCGTTTCATTGCTGTCCGTAAGCTCGGTATAGGTGAGATTTTCGCAGACCTTCAGAAGTTCTTCCCTGGAAATCTCCCGGGAGGCGTCCACGATAATCACATGGCCGCTGTCGCCGTAATACAGATCCATCCGGTACGGGTAATCGTATCCCTCCCGGTGAATCAGCACGCCCTGGGCGTCCCCCACCTGAAGCGTCTCCACATCGCTGACATCATTTAAAATGTATTCCACCGTCTCGTTCCAGTCGGCACACCAGCCGCCGTCCGTGATGGAAAGGCCGGTGCCGCCAAAGACGCCATTCAGGCTGTATTTCCCCTCTTCCCACTCCTGATAGCCTTCCGGAAGATAGTTGGCGGTGATTTTGATGGGAAGGATCTGTCCCTCTCCATCCTTTTCCACACGGACTTTCACCTGATCCGTCCCTTCCGTTTCCGTCACATCAACCCGGAACATACTGACGGCGGCATACACCCCTGCCGTGGCCGTCATCGTCAGGGCCAGTGCTGCCGCTGCCACCGCTGCGCCCCTCTTTGCGCCCCGCCCCGGATGCTTTTCCAGAGACCGGAGGAGCTTCTCCTTCTCCAGCTCATACTTCTGTGAAAACAGATGCTCCCCGTCCGCGCAGTCAAACCATTCAGTTTCCCTGAGCCGTCCGATATGCTTCAGAAAATACGCAGTTGTCTTTTTTTTCATAGCTCTCAACCTCCTCCAGTTTACTCTCCACCAGCTTTTTCGCCCGTTCCAGGCGCTTGGAAGCCGCGTCCTCACTGATATCCAGAATCTGCGCCGTCTCCCGGTTGGTAAATCCGTAATAGCACCGCAGCCGGATCACCTCCAGGGCCTCCCGGGGCAGCTGCCGGAAAATCCTCTCCAGCAGTTCTCTGTCCTCCACGCTTTTCACCGGAAATTCCACCAGCGTATTTTCCTGCTCCAGGCTTTCCTCCGCCGTCAGCCGCTCACTTTCTCTGTGATTTTTCCGGTATTGATCGATGGCCGTGCTTCTCAGAATCTGCATCACCAGACGTTTCGTCTTCTCATCGTCCGCAGCCGTAATCTGGGGCAGATACTTCACCAGCTTCACGAAAGTATCCTGCACCGCATCCTCCGCCTGCTGCACCTGACCCAGGATGCCAAAGGCCGCTGCGTACAGCTTCTGTTCATAAAGGGTATAAATCTGTTCCATCAGCTCCCGCTGACGGATGCCTGTTTTTGCTCTCTTCTTCCCCAGCCGCAACCTTTGCCTCCTCCTTCCTCTTTTTTGTCGGAGCCTGTGCCCCCTGCAGGATTCTCCCGGGAAAATTCTGCTTTGTATTGAGCGCTCTCACTTAATATAACGAATGGCAGAAGGGATTCCTGACCGGATTTTCAAAATATCGCTGAAAATTCGTCCTTTATTTATTGCTGTGTTATTTTCCAGATAATCAGTATAGGCAACAAAGTGATAAAAGGCAATCCTGGAAAGAAAAAAAGCCGGAGCAGAGAGACCCACCCGGTCATCCACTACTCCGGCTATGTTCTGTTTTTCTTATCCTTCCTCCCGAAGATCCGTCTCCCTGATAATCTTCCGGATGGGCAGCACCGCCGCCGGCGTCACCGACAGTTCGTCAATACCCATTTTCAGGAATGTCTCCGTCAGCGTGGTATCCGCGCCCAGCTCGCCGCAGATACCCACCCAGCAGCCGCCCTTGTGGCCGTTCTCGATGACCATCTGGATGGCCCGCAGCACGGCGGGATGATGGGCATCGTAGATGGAATCCAGTTTGGCGTTCTGGCGGTCGATGGCCAGGGTGTACTGGGTCAGGTCGTTGGTTCCGATACTGAAGAAATCCACTTCCTTCGCCAGCAGATCGCTGATCAGTACGGCGGCAGGCGTCTCAATCATGATTCCCTGCTCAATTTCTCCCATGGGAATGCCCTTTTCGGCCAGTTCACTGCGTACCTCTTCCACGATGGCCTTGATCTGACGCACCTCCTTCACGGAGATGATCATGGGGTACATCACGGAAAGATTTCCGTAGGCGCTGGCCCGCAGAAGCGCCCGCAGCTGGGTCTTGAAGATTTCTGTCCGGTCCAGGCAGATCCGGATGGCCCGGTAACCCATGGCCGGATTTTCTTCCTTATCCATCTGGAAGTAATCCACCTGCTTGTCCGCCCCGATATCCAGGGTACGGATAATCACTTTCTTCCCTGCCATGGTCTCCGCCACGGTTTTGTAGGCCTGGAACTGCTCCTCCTCTGTGGGATAGTCGCTCTTTTCCAGATACAGGAACTCACTGCGGAACAGGCCGATGCCGTCGGCATCATTGGCCAGCACTTTGGCGGTATCGCCCACGCTGCCGATGTTGGCATACAGTTTGATGTGTTTTCCGTCCAGGGTCACATCTTCTTTGTTTTTCAGCTGCTGCAGAAGTTCTCTCTGCCGCAGCTCCTCCTGCTGTTTCTCCCGGTACGCTTTCAGGGTGTCCGCGTCCGGATTCAGGATCAGTTCTCCGGCGATGCCGTCGATGACTGCCATGAGCCCGTCCATTTCCGGGCCCACATGGATCCCGATCAGGGCCGGGATATTCATGGTTCTGGCCAGAATCGCCGTATGGGAGTTGGCGCTGCCCAGCTCTGTCACAAATCCCAGCAGTTTGGATTTGTCCATCTGCACCGTCTCACTGGGAGCCAGGTCTTTGGCGGCCAGGATCACCGGCTCATCGCCCGGATCCTTTCCGTCCCGGCGGCCATGGAGGATGCCCACCACCCGCTCGGCGATGTCCTTCACATCGGCGGAACGGGCCTGCATGTATTCATCGTCCATCTTGGCGAACATCCGGGAAAAATTGTCGCCGGTGGCGGCCACCGCGTACTCTGCATTGAGCTTCTGGAATTCGATGATGTTTTTCACGGAATCGTTGAAGTCGTCGTCCTCCAGCATCATGGCATGCACCTCGAAAATGGCCGCATTGACCTCGCCCACTTCCTTCAGCGCCTTCTCATACAGTGCCTGGAGCTGTTCGATGGCGGTTTCCCTGGCTTTCTCATAGCGTGCCAGCTCCGCCTCCGGGTCGGTGATGCTTCTGCGCTGCACCACCTGCTCCTCCCTGGAATAAAATAAAATTTTCCCGATGGCAATCCCTTTCAAAATGGATTTGCCCGTATACCTCTCCATAAAATCTTCCTTCCTGTATCAGTGATTTTCGTTTTCGGGACAACGCGGTGCGCCGCCCTCTGTAGTTTGGGCATTTCACCGCGTTCTGCTTCCTCCCCCGGTGAAATCCATCTCTTTTTTCAGGTTCCGGCATCTTCGCCGGTACTCTCCCGGCGTAATTCCGGCGATCCGCCGAAATGTCTCCGCGTAATAGCTGGCTCCGGAAAAGCCACAATTCAAAGCCACCTCTGTGATGGCCAGCTGGGAATCCAGCATTTCCATGCTTTTTCGGATCCGGTATTCCATCAGATAAGCCACCGGAGATTTGTGCAGATATTCCTGAAATACCTTACAGCAGCTGCTTTTGCACATTTTCCCTTCCCGGGCGATATCCGCCAGGGTAATTTTTTCCCCGTAGTTATTCTGGATGAATTCCATCATCTGATACAGACCGGGAAGCCTGTGATCCTGTTCCCGCTCATCTGCGCCGGAAATCTTCATCTGGCGGCACAAAAGTCTCCAGATCTTCAGAAATATACTGGCCAGCTCCAGCTCCAGTTCCTCCGCCCGCCTTTCACACAGAATCCGGGCCCGGCACAGAAACTCCATCATTTCCTTCTGTTCAGGGATGTCCGGCTGCAGGAAAAGACAGCCCCGGTTTTCCTTTCCCGTCACCGGCAGCACGTATTTCCTCTTCACTTCCTCGGTGACTCCGATCAGCGAGGGGTGAAACCGCACACAAACAAATTCTCCTCCCTTCCCGTCGGCGGAGTAACCGTAGTGAATCTGGCGGGCATTGATAAACATCCCCTGATCCTTTTCCAGCCGATAGCTGATTCCATCCACCCAGTAGGTCATCTCCCCCTCCGTCATCACCACAAATTCCACATCCTCATGCCAGTGGCCGATGCCTGACATATTGGGATAATCGGACAGATGTTCTCTGGCCACATATGCCGGAAAATCCCCGAAATGATAAAAGATTTCTTCTCTGTTTTTCTCCATACCGCCTGTACCTCCCTGTTTTCCCATCCCCTGCGGCGCCCTTCCCAAAAAACAGGAACCACCGCCTCCGGAAAGCCGTGAACGCTCTACGATTGTTATAGTAATTTATATAAAAATGATATTTTATTCTTTGGCACTGCAATATAATTATAACTACATGTGGTGAAGGTTACAACCTTCCCTGAAAAAAACTGCATCAACATTATTTCACAGGAGGGGTTCTGTTATGACCAACAAAGAGAGAAGAGACCGGGAAATGGTCTATATTTCCGATGATTCCGTAATGGAGGAGCAGAAAGTCAGCCGCCGCATTCTGCATCAGCTGAACACCTGCGCTCCGGACGATTTCGATAAAATTTCCGGACTGATAAAAGAGCTGTTCGGGAAATCCGACGGCGCGTTTGTTAACCCGCCATTTTACTGTGATTACGGTTCCCACATCGAGGTGGGCAAAGGGTTCTTCGCCAACTACAACTGTACGATTCTGGATGTGGCCAAAGTGACCATCGGAGACAACTGCCAGTTTGCCCCCAATGTATCCATCTACACAGCCGGCCATCCGGTGCATCCGGAGACCCGGAACACCATGTATGAGTACGGCATCAGCGTCACCATCGGCAACAATGTATGGGTGGGCGGCAACACCGTGATTCTTCCCGGCGTACATATCGGGGACAACGTGGTGATCGGCGCCGGCAGCGTAGTTACCAGAGATATTCCGGCCAACACCATCGCCGCGGGAAATCCCTGCCGTGTTCTCCGGGAAATCACTGAGGCCGACCGGCGCACCTACTACCGGGGCCGCCAGATCGACGATGAGGCCTGGGAACATATCCAGTCCATGACAAAAAAATAATTGTGAGCGTATGCGGTCATTTCAGGGATCCTGTTCTCGGGATCCCTTTTTGGCTATGGTAACCTGGCCATTCGGCCAGTAATAAAGAAAGGAGGCAATGATTTATGAATCGTGTTGTGGAGGAAAGGACAAAACGGACAGAGTGGTATCGCGACGCCCGTTTCGGTATGTTTATTCACTGGGGGTTGTACGCCATACCTGCACGGGGAGAATGGGTACGCAGCGTGGAGGAGATTCCGAAGGAGGAGTATGATCCTCTGATCCGGGAATTCTCCGTTGAAAACTATGATCCCAAAATCTGGGCAAAGCTGGCGAAGGAGGCAGGCATGAAATATGCGGTGCTGACTGCCAAACACCATGACGGGTTCTGTCTCTTTGACACGCAGCTGACGGATTTCAAATCCACCAACGCTCCCTGCCACCGGGATCTGGTGCGGGAATTTCTGGACGCGTTCCGGGCGGAGGGCATCCGGGTGGGGCTGTACTATTCCGTCATCGACTGGCGTCATCCCGATTTTCCCCATTACGGCGACCGGAATCACCCCATGCGGAACCGGCCCGAGTATTCCAATGAAAACCGGAATTTTGACCGGTATCTGGACTATATGTTCGGCCAGATCCGGGAGCTGCTGACTAACTACGGAAAGCTGGACCTGATGTGGTTCGACTTCTCCTACGACAACATGAAGAGCGAAACCTGGAAGGCGGATAAGCTCATTGAGATGGTTCGCTCCATTCAGCCGCATCTGATCATCGACAACCGACTGGAGGGCAGCGGTGAGGATTCCGGCTCCATCCTGACCCGCAATCCCACTCCCTGGTCCGGCGATTTTGCCTCCCCGGAGCAGATGATTCCTCCCGCCGGTATCCGCGATGAGGACGGAAATCCCGTTCCCTGGGAATCCTGCATCACCCTCAACAACCACTGGGGCTACGCGGCCCATGACCATCACTACAAATCCGCTAAAATGGTAATCCACATGCTGGTGGAGTGTGTCAGCAAGGGCGGCAATCTTCTGTTGAACGTGGGCCCCAACGCCAAAGGAGAGATTCCGGAAGAATCCGTTCAGATCCTGAAAGAGGTGGGCACCTGGATGAAGAAAAATTCCCGGAGCATCTACCACTGCGGCTATGCCGGTCTGCCGAAGCCGGAATGGGGTCGATACACCAGAAACGGAAATCTGCTGTACGCCCACGTGATGGAAGAACAGGCCGGCGCCATCTGCCTGGAAAATATGGCCGGAAAGATCGAAAAAATGCGCCTGGTCAGCGACAATTCTGAGATTAAGGAAAGTTTCTTCTGGAATCTGAAGGAATACGGCCAGCACGCCTTTTTCTTCTTTGATCCCAATGCCTCCGACTGTTATCCGCTGCCGGATGAGCTGGATACAGTGGTGGAGATTACGCTGAAAGAGGATGCTGACGGGCAGTAAACAACATCTGAAAGCACCTGATTCGGAGGCGCTGATCCCGCAGGCAGCGGAAAGCACGCTGTGCAGACTTTTGATTCTCTGTTGGTATAATAAAAGAAGGCGGCCGACGGCAAATTCTCATCTTTGCTGTCGGCCGCCTGTTTTCTTTTCAGACAACCGGAGATCCGGATCAGTCATCGATATACTGCCCGGTTCCGCTGCTCATCTCTTCCACATTTCCAAAACCGCCGATTTCAATCTCATACCAGCGATCTCCGCTGCTGATCACATAGCTGTACTCGGAAAGCAGCCCTTCCCTGCTAATTTCCTCCCGGATAATTTCTCCTCCTCCGGCCTGATCCAAAGCAATCGCTCTTGCTCTTCCATCGTCAATCCGCAGCACCGTCACAAGAATCACCGCTGCCACCACTGCAATTACAACTCCCAGAGCAATACCCACAATCGCCTTCACAGACAATTTCTTCATACCATTTTCCTCCCTTTTCTCTTTATTGATACGTTCATTCTAAGAGAGAAAAATTAAAATAAGATGAAAAGTTCAGGAAAATCCGACGGCAGTTTCAAAAACATTTTTCCGTTTCCCCGTCAGCAAATCGCGGCTGAACACGATTTCTTTCCGATATGAGAACCGTCTGTTTTCTGTCTCAATATAATTATCCTGGGTCTTCAAATCCACCACCAGCGCGCCTTCCATTATCACAAATACCCCCGGAAACCAGAGTTTCCGGGGGTATATTCAAGTTTCTATTCTTCTGACAGAATTACTCGATGATAGAAGCAACACGGCCAGATCCTACAGTACGTCCGCCCTCACGGATAGCGAAGGTAAGACCCTGCTCCATAGCGATGGGATGGATCAGCTCGATGGTCATCTCTACGTTGTCACCAGGCATGCACATCTCAGTTCCTTCCGGCAGAGAGATAACGCCTGTTACGTCTGTTGTTCTGAAGTAGAACTGCGGACGATAGTTGTTGAAGAACGGAGTATGACGTCCACCCTCGTCTTTGGTCAGAACGTAAACCTGAGCAGTAAATTTCTTATGGCAGGTAACGCTTCCGGGTTTTGCCAGAACCTGACCACGAACGATCTCAGTTCTCTGGATACCACGCAGCAGAGCACCGATGTTATCACCAGCCTGTGCCTCATCCAGCAGCTTACGGAACATCTCGATACCGGTTACAACAGTTTTCTTCTTCTCTTCCTTAACGCCCAGGATCTCAACCTCGTCGTTCAGGTGCAGAACACCACGCTCTACTCTACCGGTAGCAACGGTACCACGACCGGTGATGGTGAATACATCCTCTACAGGCATCAGGAACGGTTTGTCTTTGTCACGCTCGGGATCCGGAATGTAGCTGTCTACCGCATCCATCAGCTCAAGGATCTTGTCTCCCCACTCGCTGCTGGTGTCTTCCAGAGCTTTCAGAGCGGAACCCTGGATGATCGGAGTGTCATCTCCCGGGAACTCGTACTCGTTCAGCAGCTCACGGATCTCCATGTCTACCAGCTCCAGCAGCTCCTCATCGTCTACCATGTCACATTTGTTCATGAATACAACGATGTAGGGAACGCCTACCTGACGGGACAGCAGGATGTGCTCTTTTGTCTGAGCCATAACACCATCGGTAGCAGCAACTACCAGGATAGCGCCGTCCATCTGAGCAGCACCGGTGATCATGTTCTTAACGTAGTCGGCATGTCCGGGGCAGTCAACGTGTGCGTAGTGACGTTTCTCAGTCTCATACTCAACGTGTGCGGTGGAGATGGTGATTCCACGCTCTCTCTCTTCCGGAGCTTTATCGATATTCTCGAATGCTACAGCCTCTCCGGTTCCCAGTCTGTCATGCAGAGTTTTGGTGATAGCTGCAGTCAGAGTGGTTTTACCATGGTCTACGTGTCCGATGGTACCAATGTTGCAATGCGGTTTGGTTCTTTCGAATTTAGCTTTAGCCATTATAAATGTCCTCCTTAAAACTTTAGCCCATGGGGGCAAATTTTAATTGCTTTTATAAACCTGCTACCCATGATTATATTGCAAATCAGGGATATTTGCAAGCGATATTTGGCGTTTCTTTTAAAGAATTGCCTGTATTTTTCCTATACCAGGAGCTTATTATTTGCTCTTGGAAGACAGAACCTTTTCCTGTACAGACTTGGGAACAGGCTCATATCTGTCGAAGAACATGGAGTAGTTACCACGGCCCTGAGTTCTGGAACGCAGGTCTGTAGCGTATCCGAACATCTCAGCCAGAGGAACGTAACCGCGGATCATCTTTCCGCCTCCGATATCCTCCATACCCTCGATTCTTCCACGACGGGAGTTGATATCACCGATAACGTCTCCCATGTAGTCTTCCGGAGTTGTCACTTCCACTCTCATGATGGGCTCCAGCAGTACCGGAGCTGCTTTCTGCATGGCATCCTTGAATGCCATGGATCCTGCGATGTGGAATGCCATCTCGGAGGAGTCTACCTCATGGTAGGAACCGTCGTATACATTCGCATGAACACCTACTACCGGGAAACCGCCCAGAATACCGGACTTCATGGCATCCTCGATACCTTCGCCGACTGCGGGGATGTACTCCTTGGGAATCGCACCACCCACAACCGTAGACTCGAACTTGTAGGTCTCCTCTGCGTTTGCATCCATGGGCTCGAATTTTACTTTAACGTGTCCGTACTGTCCACGACCACCGGACTGTTTTGCATATTTATGCTCAACATCCACAGCTTTGGTGATGGTCTCTTTGTAGGCAACCTGAGGCGCACCTACGTTGGCCTCCACCTTGAACTCACGGAGCAGACGGTCAACGATGATTTCCAGATGCAGCTCACCCATACCGGCGATGATGGTCTGTCCGGTCTCCGGATTGGTATGCGCACGGAAGGTGGGATCCTCCTCTGCCAGTTTGGCAAGAGACTCGCCCAGCTTGCCCTGTCCTGCTTTCGTCTTGGGCTCGATAGCCAGCTCAATAACCGGCTCCGGGAACTCCATGGACTCCAGGATTACCGGATGCTGCTCATCACAGATGGTATCACCTGTAGTACTGAACTTAAATCCGATGGCAGCGGCGATATCTCCGGAATATACCTTATCCAGCTCCATACGCTTATTTGCGTGCATCTGCAGGATACGTCCCACACGCTCTTTCTTGCCCTTGGTAGCATTCAGAACGTAGGAACCGGAATTCATGGTACCGGAATATACACGGAAATATGCCAGTTTACCAACGAAGGGGTCTGTCATAATCTTGAACACCAGAGCGGAGAACGGCTCCTCATCAGAGGAATGTCTCACGATCTCATTTCCATCCATATCCGTTCCCTCGATGGGCGGGATATCGGTGGGCGCCGGCATGTACTCAAGGATCGCATCCAGCAGCTTCTGAACACCCTTGTTTCTGTACGCGGAACCGCAGCAAACGGGAACCGCAGCGCACTCACAGGTAGCCTTTCTCAGAACTGCCTTCATTGCTTCCACGCTGGGTTCTTCACCTTCCAGATACTCCATCATCAGGTCGTCATCCAGCTCACAGATCTTCTCAACCAGCTCTGTATGGTACAGCTCAGCATCGTCTTTCATGTCATCAGGAATATCAACGATGGAGATGTCCTCTCCCTTGTCATCATTATAGATGTAGGCTTTCATCTCAAACAGGTCGATGATTCCCTTGAACTCGTCTTCCTTGCCGATGGGCAGCTGAAGACAAATTGCGTTCTTTCCTAATCTCGTCTTGATCTGATCTACGGCATTGTAGAAATCTGCTCCCAGGATATCCATCTTGTTGATGAATGCCATACGGGGAACGTTGTAGGTGTCTGCCTGACGCCATACGTTCTCAGACTGAGGCTCTACACCGCCCTTTGCACAGAACACGCCTACGGCGCCGTCCAGTACACGCAGAGAACGCTCTACCTCAACGGTAAAGTCTACGTGGCCCGGAGTATCAATGATATTGATTCTGTGCTCCAGCGCACCCGGCTTTGCCTTGCAGTTTTCCTGCAGAGTCCAGTGACAGGTGGTAGCCGCAGAAGTGATTGTGATACCTCTTTCCTGTTCCTGCTCCATCCAGTCCATGGTAGCGGTTCCTTCATGAGTATCACCAATCTTATAGTTTACACCGGTGTAGTACAGAATACGCTCGGTGGTAGTGGTCTTACCGGCGTCAATGTGCGCCATGATGCCGATATTTCTTGTTCTTTCCAGCGAATATTCTCTGGGCATTGTGCTCTCCTTTCAAAAA
>DVON01000160.1 GCA_018713585.1 Candidatus Pullilachnospira stercoravium
TGTGTACAATAATCCATAGAGTTTCAAAAAGACAGGTCATAAACAGAAGGGAGCGTATCATCATGAAAAAAACAATTCATATCGACGTAAAAGAACCACAGTATATGGTAAATACCAATGTAACCTTCGCCCAGGTTCCCGGCTGGTGCGGCCATATCACGCAGGATCTGAAAATGGATATTATTTTCCCGCGGGAGGCCGCTAAGCCGGTTCCCGGTATTGTATGGATCTGCGGAGGGGGTTGGCTGGAAATGAGTACCTGTGCCCACCTGGCGTACCTTACCGAGCTGGCCCGGTGTGGTTTCGTGGTGGCCAGCGTTCAGTACCGGACCAGCAACGAGGCAAAGTTTCCGGCACAGCTGATGGATGTAAAAGCCGCCATCCGGTATCTGCGGGCCCATGCCGCCAGATATCATCTGGATCCCGGACGAATGGGCGTCATGGGAGAATCCGCCGGCGGTCATCTGACTGCCATGGCAGCACTGACGGGAAAGGAGAAAGCTTTTGATCAGGGAGATTACCTGGAGTACTCCAGTGAGGTACAGGCAGCCTGCCCCTGGTACGTTCCCACAGATGTGACAAAGATGCCCGTGGATATTCCCAGAGATATGCAGGCCGCGCCGGAATCTCTGCTGATCGGTATGAACGCGGCGCTTCACATGGAGGAAGCATTGAAGGCCTGCCCGGTCAGCTATGTAACGGAGGATGCACCGCCATTTCTGATTCTGCATGGCATGAATGATCACACGGTACCCTTTCAGCAAGGGGAAATCCTCCATGACGCCCTGGAGGCAAAGGGAAACGATGTAACCCTCCTGGCCATTGAGGAAGCGGATCACGCGGACCGGCAGTTTTTCCAGCGCCAGATGTGGAAAATAATTGAGGATTTCTTTGCGGAGAAGCTGAAGGACTGAAGTCCGCTTGAGAGGAGCGAAATCAGATGTTTCTTTTTCAGAAAAAGAACAAAGAGCTGGAAGCCTTGTCTCAGAAAGTCAGGCTGGAAGCGGAAAACAATTATAAGGATACAGCCACAGAGGCTTACCGGAAATTCTGCCATCGTCTGGAAGAACTGGAACGGACGGGAGTCGTCAAAGGAAAGATGCTGGATTTCTACCGGGATCAGCAAAAGGAGCTGGGAGAGATGATGAAGGGATTCCATCACTGAGATCCGAATCCCCAGGTCAGAACCCTCCCATCAAAAGCATACAAATCCCCATGCACAGCGGCTGATGTGCCAGATACACCCAGATGCTGTATTTTCCCCAGGCAGACAACAGGGGGATCCTGACAGAAAGGATCTCCCGGATCCGTCCGGATCTCATCAGCAGCGGATAAAGGAAATATCCGGCTGCAAACAGAAAAAACCAGGGAAGCAGCGAAAAATAATCGCTGGACGAAAATGCCAGGTCGGGGAATCCCAACACCGTGGGCAGTACCGCCGCCAGAGGCGACGGATAGCGGCCAATTCTCGGGATGGAAACAGACAGCGCGCCAATCCCCAGGGTTCCCGTATTGATATGGCGTAGCAGAAAGAAGCACAGCATACTTCCCACAAGACCTGCCGCCGGAGGAATTCTGTCTGCCCAGCGGTCAAGCAAGGCCATCAGAAGAATGGCGCAGCCCAGAAAATTGAGAATACCAAAAATGGCTGCCTGCCCCGGAACCGCCAGCCCGGTCACCACTGTGATCACAAGACCGCAAAGATTCAGGAAAATTCCCCGGCGAATACTGTTCTTTTTTCCAAAACGCCAGGAAAACCCGGATACCAGAATAAATGTCCAGCAGATCCCTTGCTGCCACAGATGGCTCCCCGTCCGGCCATACCAGCCCGGATCTCTTCCGTAAATGATAAACACATCATACAGGAAATGGAAAATCACCATATTCACCATGGCCAATCCCCGGATTCCGTCAATCAGTTCATATCGCTTTTTCTGTTCCATTGATTTTTCTCCCCGTTTTTTGTATCATATAAAGGATCATAGCACGATCCCGGTAATATGGGAAGCTGTTTTTGCATAATGACCTTTTTGAGGAGGTGCTTACAGATGAAAATTTTTCCTGCCGTCCGGCATCCTTTGGGACGTCTGCCGGACAATAACGATTCCGCATTGAAATATTATGAACTGATACTGGAAAACAATCACCCGGAAGCTTTCCGGCCCCTGCCGCTGCCGGAGGGATTTCATTTTTCCACTTTTCAGCCGGGGGATGAGGAGGAATGGATTGCCATTGAGACCTCAGCCAGAGAATTTGTCACCCGCAGGGAAGGGCTTGAGGCCTGGCAGCATTACTACGGCGGCAGAGAAGAGGAGCTGCCAGGCAGGATGTACTTTGTGGAAACTGAGACGGGGGAAAAGGTGGCTACGGCCACTGCCTATTACGAACCTGAAGATCTTTCCGGAGCCGGCTGGCTTCACTGGGTGGCGGTCCGCCGGGAGTACCAGGGCAGAGGACTGGCCAGACCGCTGATCGCGCAGGCGCTTTATCGTCTGGCGCAGCTTCATTATCCCTCCGTGAAAATCCCCACCCAGACCAATACCTGGCTGGCCGCGTCCATTTATCTGGATTTCGGTTTTCACCCCTTCGGGCCCAACCTGGAACGGAATCTGGAGGGCTACCGGATCCTGAAGACCCTCACCAGTCATCCGGCGCTGCATGACATAGAACCGGCCAGTCCCGGTGATCTCTGGGATATGGAAAATGTGCGGCTGGAGGAGAAACTGAGGATGGAACATCCGGATCTGATTCACTATAAAGTATGGAAGGATAAGGGGATCCTGTCCTACCTTACGGAGGAAGATGCCTTCGAAAAAGATATAGGATAAGTGGAAGAAAGTACGTAAGATAATACGTAAGTACATTTATGATCTTTTTGATCGGATGGAAGAAGTACAAAACAGCGTGGAGGAAACCGCAGATGATTTTATCAGATAAATCCATTCTAAAAATGCTCAGGGAAGGATCTCTTCGAATCTCCCCTGTCCAGGAAGAACAGATTCAGCCGGCCAGTGTCGATATCCGGCTGGGAAATACCTTCAGTATCGTTGAGGATTCCCCCACGGGAATTCTTACCCTTAACGAGGAAATCCGGTACAAAACCATTACCACAGACCGTTACCTTCTGCTTCCCGGGCAGTTTGTTCTGGCAACCACTATGGAAACCATTCAGCTTCCCAACGATCTCACCGCTTTTGTGGAGGGTAGAAGTTCTCTTGGACGGCTGGGGCTTTTTATTCAGAACGCTGGATGGGTGGATCCGGGATTTGCCGGAGAGATCACCCTTGAACTTTTCAATGCCAACCGCTGTGCCATCGAACTGTGTGCGGGCAGAAGGGTAGGGCAGCTGGTATTTGCCCGGATGGATTGCCCGGCACTTCATCCTTACAGCGGAAAATATCAGAACCAGAAAGGGGCCACCGGATCCAGAGTTTATCTGGACCGGCAGACTGCAGGCGGGGAAACTCAGAACAACTCATCCAGCAATATATAATATCTGATTTTCTCCCAGTCTGGCTCCATTCCCAGCTTTTCAAACAGAAGCCTCGGATTTCCATTTGAACGGATCGGGCCGCCGTAGTTTCCTTCCAGGTTATGTTTTAAACTTCGGAAGCAGAGTGCCAGATCCTGGTAAGGATCCGCAATTCCGCAGTGTCCCAGATCCAGGAATCCGGTCACCTGCGATCCGCGTCCGAAAATATTAGGAAGACAGAAATCGCCGTGGGAGAGTACCGGATGCTCCTTTGGCTGATGTTCTTCCAGCCAGAAGAGCAGTTGGCGGGGATTGGAAAAGCCGCCGGGGCCGTAGGTCTCCGGTTCCGCGTCTTCTATAGACACCAGTCCCATCTCCACGCGTTCCCGGGCCAGCTTCAGCTTTCTACTGGTCATATCCGGATATGGGCAGCCGGAAATATCCGTACTCCAGAGCAGCCGCAGACCGTTGGACAGAACCTCAGCCTGCCGGGCAGGGTCTTCCATATAGGAATCCGCGCAGGCCATTTCCCCGGACAGCCGCTCCATCAGGAGATAATTCCTTCCATCCTTCCGTTCAAATGCCAGCAGCCGGGGTACCGGAAGCTTTCCCTGCAGCCAGGAGAGCATATGGTATTCCTGATCTGCCGTGGGATTTTCCTTTTCTATCTTCAGCACCATTTTCTTTCCGCAGAAAACAGCAGCCTGCGAAAGGCCGGTTTCATCTGTATCCCACATCTCCTGAGAAGTCATCTGCCGGATCAGAGGCGGAAGCGTATCCAGCAGTTGTCCGCGATTTTCAGCCGCAATGCTCATAGAGTGTTCTCCCTTCTCCAAATGTAATTATTCCTCCTCCCGCAGTTTCACCGCCCGGGCAGCCATCCGCCTTCTCTGATCGTCCATAGCCGCATAATGCTTCCGGGTGGTATTCACATCTTTATGTCCCAGAACGTCGGCCACCAGGTAAATATCCCCGGTTTCCTGATACAGAGCGGTGCCGTAGGTGCTTCGAAGCTTGTGGGGGGTAATTTTTTTCGTGGTGGTGATTTCCCTGGCATATTTCTTCACCAGGTTTTCCACGGCCTGTACGCCGATTCTTTTTCTCTGGGTGGAGTAGAAGAGAGCGTGCTCGTGACCGGGAACGGGAGTGATTCCCTCGCGCACCGGAAGGTACTGCTTCAGCGCCTTTTCCACCTCGGGGCCGAAGTACACAAACATTTCGTTCCCGCCTTTTCGGGTGACTTTAATGGCATTGTTGTTAAAATCTACATCCTCCACATCCAGCCCCACACATTCCGATACCCGAACACCCGTTCCCAGCAGGAGAGTGACAATCGCCAGATCCCGTTCCTTGGTTTTTTCGTAATAGGCCTTTTTCTGGCCGGTCAGCTGATCGCCGCAGTGTTCAATATAATCCAGAAGACGGGCCACCTCATCGGCATCCAGCCGAATAATGGCTTTCTCATGGATCTTCGGCATATCAATCAGCACAGTGGGATTTGTTTTGATCATTTCATGGCGGAAATAATAGGCATAAAAGCTGCGAAGAGCCGAAATTTTCCGTTTCAGGCCCCGTTCCCCGTTGGTGACATAATCATCGCCGGCATCCTTATAGACCTTCAGATATTCCATGTATTCCTCAATATCCACGGCCTGTACCTTATCCAGCACATCGACAGTAAAATCAGCGGTGGTCCGGTCATGAAAGGCCGGATTGCTGTGAATCAGAAACTGAAAGAAAATACGGATATCATAGGCATAAGAAATTCTGGTTTTCGTGGTTGTGGTGGCGTCCATGGCACGAAAATAATCCCGGGCAAAAACAGGCAGCGTCTGAAGAACCTCCCGGAGCTTCAGCGTATTCTGAAGATCTGTCTGATCGTGATAGGTGGTACGGTCCATATAAAAACATCCTTTCTGAAAAATATTTGTATTTGAATTCTGCGGTATGTACCGGAGAAAAATAATATGGAAAATACATAGATAACAGTAAAAATCTCGAAGAAACTATAGAAAAAGTATACCATGGAGACGGTTTCCCGTCAATCTATTTGAAAAACTCGTGTTTGTCGTATAGATTTATGACGCCTTCAGAAGCTTCACGCTGCGTTCTTTTTTGGGACATCTGCGCTGATTTCCCCTGCATTGTCCCACTTCATCCTGAAAAGAAAAACGCAATCATTTATTGACCGAATTGTATATGGGATTCTTGTGCAGAAACGGGGACAGACAGTTCCTCCGCCTTATGTCTTATGGTATCTGGATACTGATACTGCCGATAACAAAAACTCTTGACGGCTTACGCCGCTTTTATCTTTCCGGGATAAAAAAAATGAAAATCAGATATGTATACTGGAAAATACTACTGCCGGGCAAAATGTTCTGTTATTAAATTCTGACGCTCATCAAGCTGATCTTCCGGCGCGGACCTGTCAGCGGCTGCCTTTCGCTGGCAGGTCCGACACAAAGCCGGGCTTCATTTCAATTCCGAAGAATAATACGGAACCGTAATCCAGTCCCCATACTGCAACTGTTCATCGGTCAGATGATTGATGTGCATCACCTCATCCACATACTCCCTTACATCCGCATATTCCTCTGTCCGGTATTCCGCCGCCAGATCCCAGAGGGTATCGTCCCGTTCTACAAATACGCTGGTAAAATATTTGTACCGTCTGGGTTCCTCTTCGCTGGTATCCGCATGTACCTGGATAGCGCTGAGGGCGCTCACCAGAAGTCCTGTCAGTAAAACGACCGCTCCGAAAACCATCATCCGTCTGCGGGCTCTCTGCATCCTTCTGTTCTTTCTGTAAGTACGTCTCGTTCCTTTCATGACAATTCCCCCTTTTACTCCTGGCAATCGGCAGCCCGCGGCGTGTGATGACTTCCTTTTCTTCCGCCCGAACATTTATTCCGAATGTTTGTTCCGAACACTTGTTCTTATCTCTTATGGCATC
>DVON01000161.1 GCA_018713585.1 Candidatus Pullilachnospira stercoravium
GGATGCCGGTGAAGGTACGGAGGCCTGGAATCTCTACCGGCCGGTTCTGGAAGATATGCAGGAGGCGCCCTTTGAGGATATTTTCCTGCTGAGAAATGCGCAGGGTGGCGATGAAAAACCCTTGTGGTGGATGCGGCCCAGGAGCAGTTTTTCGGAGAATACCGGGGATAAGCTGCCGGAGGCTCTGTATTTTCCGCCGGAAGCCCTGATGGTGCTGTGCTGACCGGAAAAAGAGGACAGGGAGGGATTTTATGGAGATCAAAGCATGGAGCTACGAAGAATTTCCGGATTTTACGGAGGAGGTTTTGGGAGCGGAGAGGATGGCCACCACCGGTGAGGAGATGGGGGTTCATCTGCGGAGAGATGTGGAATATGCCCGCGCAGGCGGGGTATCTCTGGTGCTTCAGATTCTGGAGCCATTTCAGAGAAATGCTCCGGACAGAAGGTATCCGTGCATGGTATTTGTGCAGGGTTCGGCCTGGAAGGAGCAGGATGTTTACCGTCCCTGTGCCATGATGGCGCGAATGGCATCCCTGGGATTTGTGACGGCGGTGGTGCAGTACCGTCATTCCGGAATCGCTCCGTTTCCGGCTCAGATTCAGGATGCTCTGAACGCAGTCCGTTTCCTGCGCTGCCAGGGAGAACGGTATCACGTGAATCCGGAACAGATGTTTCTTGCCGGCTGTTCTTCCGGAGGACATACGGCCATGTTTGCCGGCATGACCGGGGATGCGGGGGAATGGGAGAAAGAGAACTGTTATCCCCAGGTCAGCGCCAGGGTCAGCGGGATTATCAATTATTATGGATCCGTGGATCTTACGGACCCGGAGGGATATCCCAGCACGGTGAATCATCAGCTGGCGGACAGCCCGGAAGGGCTGCTGATGGGCGGCGTCAATCTCAGAGAGCATCCCGGGCTGGCAAGAAAAGCGACGGTGACCTCCTGGATTACGCCTGAGAGAAAGCTGCCGCCGGTGCTGATTATTCATGGCACAAAGGACCGGACGGTCAGTGTGCGGCAGAGCGTAAAGCTGTATCGCGCGCTGCAGGACTGTGGGAAGGAAGCGTCCCTGATTCTGCTGGAAGGGGCAGATCATGGGGGCGCGGAGTGCTGGACCGAAGAGCTTTGCGGCCGGGTGGCGGACTTTATGAGAAAACATCTGTAAAAAAATGGCGGAGCCCTGTGCTTTGGCCTGGAAAAAAAGAGAACCGGAATCTGCAGTCCGATAACGCAGATGCCGGTTCTCTGTTCATGACAAGGGAAAGCCGATGCAGCGTACTTTTCCTTGTTTATGGAGAATTTTCCGGTTAATCTTTTGTGAAAAAACCGATATGCTGCGAAATTCCTGCCGCTGGTCAGCCGCAGAGCAGATACCAGTACAAAATGTCGAGAAATTCACATACAGTGGGTTTTCGGTTCAGGGGATAAGGCGCCAGGTTCCGAAGGGCCTGACGGGATTCAGGATGCCAGCAGTGATCGATGACCGTGCGGATGTCTCGTTCAATACAGCAAAGGTTTACATGGTAACGTTTGGCCACTGCAGGAAAAATTGTTTGGCCTGGAAATAAGAGCAGATCCTCGTTTTCCAATGCCAGTTCCAGTGAAGCCAGCAGGTAGGAAACTCCCTTATAGCTCCTGCGGATCTGCAGGAGGGCCGGCAGCGAGTGTAACTTGTCCATTTCATATTTCTCCTTTCGAGGAAAATTCTCCATCATCTTTTCTAACGTTTTTAATATCCAAATATGTCGCGGCAGCAGAAAAAATTAATAAATTTTAAAGACCGGTCTTTTTCAGATGCCAGTAAAGAATGTCAAGAAACTCGGACACGGTAGGACATTTGTCCAGCGTGTAGGAGGCAATCTTCTGCAGGTGCGTTCTGCCGCAGGAATTCCAGCAGCGGCTGATGACAGTCCTGAGATCCCGGTCCACGCAGCTGGGCGTGGTATGGTAGCGGCGCGCCACCGAGGGATAGAGATTTTTGGTCACATAGAGCAGCTGATTTTCATCGGATAAAGCCAGCTCCAGGGCAAAAACCAGGTAACGATACCCTTTGTAGGTACCATGAATACCCAATGATAAGGGTAATTCCAGCAAATAGTTCATAATTCTTCCTTCCTTTCTATTTGTTTTCGTTTTTTGACAAAACCAGAATAGCAGAAATTCGTGAAAATACGGAAAAGTCGACGAAAGACGACAAAAAAAGGATCCTGTCTGGCAGGATCCTCATCGGAAGGAAAGGGGTTATTCCTCCTCGTGAATCAGTTTTTCAAGATATGGGATATAAGACGGATCGAACTGGCAAAGCTCCTTCAGAGAATCAAATTCACGGACGATTCCTTCCGGATACCGGCGGATATATAGTGGAAGCTGACGGATGTGCTTCATGTAGATATTTTCCCAATACATCTGTTTCGTCTCAGGAAGATCATACTCCGCCTCGAGAAATTCCACAAAACGGGATGAAAATTCCCGGTTCCAGTAAACATGTCCCATCATATACCAGGAATCGGATCCCCCCACGGAAACATCGGTGATCAGACCGTTGATATCTGTAGTGAGACAGTATTCCCCGGTAGTCCCTTTGGCATAGGAGGCCGCGTAATAGGAACGGTAGACGTACGGCTCGAAAACATTTTCCATAAAATAGTTGTCAGAAGAACAGATATAGGAATTTCCCAGAATATGACGGGCCGCGTAAATGGATGAGTTATTGTTGCGGACCGCAAAATCGGGATTCTCCAGAAGATGGACGCCGTATTTGTCAGAAAGATAGGAAAACATTTCCTTTTTATAGCCGACCACCAGATAAATCTCAGAGATACCCGCTTCCTGAAGCTGGCGGATCTGCCGTTCAATCATAATCTCACCCTTGACCCGCAGCAGAGGTTTGGGCGTGGTATCGGACAGCGGCGCGAAACGGCTGGAAAGACCTGCTGCCATGATTACGGCATTATCTACCTTGTACGGAGCCAGCGCCTCGTAGCTGCCTTCCTGATAAAGCTGGTCAAATTCATTTTTTGTCATGTACATCCTCCTGTAAAAGCAGTATGCGCCGTACCGGCGTTCCCCCATAATATATCATGATACTGAATTTTAGTGCAGCCGGAGAATAATGTCAAGCGCATTTTCTTTTTGAGGACAATGACCAGCTGGCGGAACCGGCGCTTCATTGTACGCGGCAGCGCTGTACAAAAGGACGCTTGCGGATTCCGGGGATTTCTGTCAGAGCCGGCGCCTGCGGAAAATGCCGTCCGGTGTTAAAAAGATTGTAAGAAAAAAAGCAGGGGTTCCCGGTTGAAATCAGCGGCATTTTGTAATAGAATAATATGGTGAACGTAACAGTTAACAATTTAACGAGGAGGAAAAGGGATGAAGACTAGAAGAAGTTTACTGCTGGCTCTGGGAATCGCAGTATCGCTTTCCATGGCCGTTCCCGCTTCCGCCACACAGCAGCCGACGATTCCTGCAGAGAGCGCAGCGCAGATAGAGACCGAAGGAACAGGAACCGCCGATGACGCGGTGGGAGGAGGAGAAGCAGAAAAAGATACAGTGGATTCCACTGACAGCAGCTCACAGACAGTCCCGCAGACGTTGGATAATACAGAACCTGTGGCAGGAACAGAGGATGGCGATGCTGTTCCCACACCCACGCAGGAGCCTACACCTTCCGTGACGGCTACGCCGGAACCCAGCGTGGCTCCGACGGACGAACCGGAAGTGACGGAAGAATGGTTCCGGGCAGAGGATGGACGCTGGCAGTATCTGGTGGGCGGAGAACCGCTGAAGGATACGGTGCTGAAGGATACAGTACAGGACGGAAGCGATCAGGTATTTTATTTTGATGCGTCTGGATATCTGGCAACCGGCCTTTATAACATTACAGATAAGACACAGTTTAAAGGACTGGATGGTGAGTCATTTGCTCTGGGCCTTTACGGATTTGAGACAGAGGGCCAGGATCCCCGGCAGGACGGTTTGGGCGCGATGGTGACCAACGACTGGATGTTCAGTGAGCAGGGCAACTCCTGGCACTGGCTGACAGAAACAGGACTTGAGGACAATACCGGTAAAGACGGCTGGCAGCAGATTGATGAGAAATGGTATTATCTGAATGGCGCAGGTCAGGCTGCGGCGGATAAAACCGGCTGGCAGCAGATCGATGAAGACTGGTATTTCCTGAACGCCGATGGCACCGTGGACAGCGCGAAAGATGGCTGGCAGCAGGTATCCGAAGGAAAGTGGCTGTACGCCCAGGACGGCAAGGGAGAGATCCGGACCGGCTGGCAGGAGATCAGCGGAAAGTGGTATTTCCTGAAGGATGACGGTACAAGAGATACCGGAAAAACCGGAATTCAGACCATCAACGGCGCGCAGTATTATGTGAATTCGGACGGAAGTCTGAAGAAGAATACAACTGTGGATCAGGATGGTATGCGGTATGTGCTGGGAGCCGATGGAAAGGTACAGAAGTCCTATAAACCGGTGAAAGAGCAGTGGATGCGCAACAGCACGGGCTGGTGGTATCAGCGCGAGGATGGTACATATCCGAAGAATTGCTGGGAAAAGATTGGCGGAAGATTATACAGTTTTGATGCCAATGGTTATATGAGAAGCGGCGGCTGGTATCTGGAGAAGGGAACCTGGTATTATCTGGAAAGCAGCGGAGCGGCCAAGGAAGGCTGGCTGTTGTTGGGAGATACCTGGTATTACCTGCAGCCGGGAACCGGGGAGATGCTTACTGGCTGGCAGAAAGTCAATGGTACAAGGTATTACATGAATGGAAGCGGAGCAATGCTCACAGGCTGGCAGAACATTGGCGGCACCTGGTACTACATGAATGGAAGCGGAGCGATGCTTACCGGCTGGCAGTTAATTAATGGCACCTGGTACTACATGAATGGAAGCGGAGCGATGCAAATCGGCTGGCAGAGAATTGGCGGAATCTGGTATTATCTGGATGGAAGCGGAGCAATGGTGACTGGCTGGCATCTGATCAATGGTGCTTGGTATTACATGGACGGAAGCGGCCATATGCTTACCGGCTGGCAGCTGATTGGCGGA
>DVON01000162.1 GCA_018713585.1 Candidatus Pullilachnospira stercoravium
GTTTTGAAAGGAGACAAGGGGAATGGCCGTACAGTTTTTGCTTTCTGAAAGGCATCGGACAAGGGAGTTGAAATGCGGCCTGGCCCAAAAGCAGAATGGAAAATACAAATAACTTGGAATGGGAAATGAGAGTTCCGGAGCTTCAGGGAGAGGAAATTCCGATGGAGGAACCGGAGAGACAATATTACTTTATTGAGAAATGCAGGGGAATCGTCAGTAAGATGAGCCAAGAGCTGGGACGTCCCGTGTATTATACGGTAGTTACCTTCGGCTGCCAGATGAACGCCAGGGATTCGGAAAAACTGGAAGGCATCCTGGAAGCGGTGGGCTATCAGAAAACGGAGCAGGAGGAGAGGGCGGATTTCGTCATCTACAATACCTGTACGGTCCGGGAGAATGCCAACCAGCGGGTTTACGGGCGGCTGGGCTATCTGGGGAAACAGAAGAAAAAGCATCCGCACATGATGATTGCCCTCTGCGGCTGTATGATGCAGGAGTCTCATGTGGTGGAAAAACTGAAAAAGAGCTACCGGTTTGTGGATCTGATTTTCGGCACCCACAACATTTTCCGTTTTGCCGAACTGCTCTGTCAGGCCATGAATTCTGACCGGATGGTGGTGGACATCTGGAAGGATACGGATCAGATCGTGGAGGATCTGCCGGTGGACAGAAAATACAGCTTCAAATCGGGAGTAAACATTATGTTCGGCTGCAATAACTTCTGCAGCTACTGTATCGTGCCCTACGTACGGGGAAGAGAGCGCAGCAGAAATCCGGAGGATATCCTGAAGGAATGTCGCACGCTGGCGGCGGACGGAGTCACGGAGGTGATGCTTCTGGGACAGAATGTGAACTCCTACGGGAAGAATCTGAATCCGCCGGTGACCTTTGCCTCCCTGCTTTCCCAGGTGGAGCAGATTCCCGGTATCAAAAGAATCCGGTTTATGACTTCCCATCCCAAGGATCTGTCCGATGAACTGATTCAGGTGATGAGCCAGAGTCAGAAGATCTGCAGCCATCTGCATCTGCCCCTGCAGTCCGGCAGCAGCAGGATTTTAAAGAAAATGAACCGCCGGTATACGAAGGAGCAGTATCTGGAACTGGTGGACCGGATCCGGGCCGCGGTGCCGGATATTTCCCTGACCACGGATATCATTGTGGGATTCCCCGGGGAGACGGAGGAGGATTTTCAGGAGACGCTGGATGTGGTGAGAAAGGTGCGGTATGACAGCGCGTTTACCTTTATCTATTCCAAACGTTCCGGAACCCCGGCGGCAATCATGGAGGATCAGGTTCCCCCGGAGGTGGTGAAGGACCGGTTTGACCGGCTTCTTCAGCTGGTACAGGAAATTTCCCGCCAGATGTCCTCCCGTTTTACCGGAACCGTTCAGGAGGTGCTGACCGAGGAGATCAACGGGCAGGATCCGTCTCTTGTGACCGGGCGGATGAGCAACAATCTTCTGGTGCATTTTCCGGGAGACGCATCCATGATCGGCTCCTACCGGAAGGTGCGGCTTGACGAATGTAAAGGCTTTTATTATATGGGAACACTGGTGTAAGAGAGGAAGGAACACGGTTTTGGCTAATTTATCACCAATGATGCAGCATTATGTAGCAACAAAGGAGGAATACAAGGACTGTATTCTGTTTTACCGGCTGGGCGATTTCTATGAAATGTTTTTCGAGGACGCGGTGACGGTGTCCCGGGAACTGGAGCTGACCCTGACCGGAAAGGAGTGCGGCCTTGAGGAGCGGGCGCCCATGTGCGGCGTGCCTTATCACGCGGCGGAGACCTATGTGAGCCGTCTCATTGAGAAGGGGTACAAGGTGGCCATCTGCGAGCAGGTGGAGGATCCGAAAACCGCCAAAGGCATGGTGAAGCGGGATGTGACCCGGGTGGTGACCCCCGGCACCAATCTGAATACCCAGGGGCTGGATGAGGGAAAAAATAATTACCTGATGTCCATTGTCTGCATGGAGGACCGATACGGCGTGGCAGTGGCCGATGTAACCACCGGGGACTGTTTCCTGACGGAGGTGGACCGCCAGCGGAAGCTGTTGGATGAAATCAACAAGTTCATGCCGGCGGAAATCATCTGCAACGACGCCCTTCTGGTCAGCGGCATTGACCTGGAGGATCTGAGAAGCCGCCTGCATATTGCCGTTTCTTCCCTGGAAGCCTGGTATTTCGACGACGATCTCTGCCACCGGACGCTGACGGAGCATTTCCATGTGGGCACGGTGGAAGGGCTTGGTATCGGGGACTATGGCTGCGGTGTCATCGCCGCCGGCGCGCTGTTTAGGTATCTTCTGGAAACCCAGAAAAATGCCCTGGTACATATGAACCGGATTGTCCCCTACGCGGCGGACAAATATATGATTATCGACAGCTCCAGCCGGAGAAATCTGGAGCTGGTGGAGACCCTGCGGGAGAAACAGAAGCGGGGCTCACTTCTGTGGGTTCTGGACAAGACCAAGACCGCCATGGGAGCCCGGCTGCTGCGCAGCTTTGTGGAACAGCCGCTGATCGACGCGGAGGAGATCAACGAGCGGCTGGACGGCATCACGGAACTGAATCTTCAGGCCATGCTGCGGGAAGAAATCCGGGAATATCTGAATCCGGTGTACGATCTGGAGCGGCTGGTCAGCCGGATCAGCTACCGGTCGGCCACACCCAGAGACATGATTTCCTTTAAGACCTCCCTGTCCATGCTGCCGCACATAAAAAATCTGCTGAAGGAATTCACCAGCCCCCTGATCCGCGCCATCGATGAGGATATGGATGATCTGTCGGATCTGTGTGATCTGGTGGAACGGGCTGTGGCGGAGGATCCGCCGCTGACCGTCCGGGAAGGCGGCATCATCCGCGACGGATATAACGAGATGGTGGACGGCTACCGAAAATCGAAAACGGAAGGAAAAACCTGGCTGGCCCAGCTGGAAGCCGAGGAGCGGGAGAAGACCGGCATCAAAAATCTCAGGATCAAATACAATAAAGTTTTCGGCTATTATCTGGAAGTGACCAACAGCTTCCGGGACCTGGTTCCGGATTATTATACCCGCAAGCAGACGCTGACCAACGCGGAGCGGTACATCACCCCGCGCTTAAAGGAACTGGAGGATCTGATTCTGGGAGCGGAGGATAAGCTTTATGCCCTGGAATACGATCTGTTCTGCCAGCTGAGAGACCAGGTGGCACAGGAAATCCCGCGGATCCAGAAAACCGCCAGGGCGGTGGCCCGGCTGGATGTGTTTGCATCCCTGTCGGTGGTGGCCCAGAGAAATAACTATGTGCGCCCCACGGTGAATCACAAGGGCGTCATCGACATCCGGGGCGGACGCCATCCGGTGGTGGAGAAAATGATTCCCAACGATATGTTTATCTCCAACGACACTTATCTGGACAATGGAAGTCACCGGGTATCCATCATCACCGGACCCAACATGGCGGGAAAATCCACCTATATGCGGCAGACGGCGCTGATTGTCCTGATGGCTCAGATCGGCTCCTTTGTCCCCGCGGAGAAAGCCAAAATCGGCGTGGTGGACCGGATTTTCACCCGGGTGGGGGCCTCCGACGATCTGGCCAGCGGCCAGTCCACCTTCATGGTGGAAATGACGGAGGTGGCCAACATCATCCGGAACGCCACCCCCAAAAGCCTGCTGATCCTGGATGAAATCGGTAGGGGAACCAGCACTTTTGACGGGTTATCCATCGCCTGGGCGGTGATTGAACACATCGCCAATCCGAAGCTTCTGGGAGCCAAGACGCTGTTTGCCACCCATTACCATGAGCTGACAGAGCTGGAGGGCAAGCTGCCCGGCGTCAATAACTACTGCATCGCGGTAAAAGAAAAGGGCGACGATATTGTATTCCTCCGGAAAATCATCAAAGGCGGCGCCGACAAAAGCTACGGAATCCAGGTGGCAAAGCTGGCCGGCGTGCCGGATTCGGTGATCGCCCGGGCGAAGGAACTGGTGGAAGAACTCAGCGACGCGGATATCACCGCGGCGGTGAAGGATCTCACCCAGCCGGCGAAAAAGGCCAAAACCCGCCCGGTTCACTATGACGAGGTGGATCTGGAACAGATTTCCCTTTTCGACACGGTAAAGGACCAGGATATTCTGGAGGAACTGAAAAACATTGACATTCCGAATCTGACACCCATGGATGCGCTGAATACCCTGTACCGCCTTCAGAACAAGCTGAAGAACCGGTGGCAGGGACAGGAATCCTGACCTCGGGATAACGGAAGACTGAACTGTAACAGCCTGACATTATAAGGGGAGGAGCTTATGAAACGACAGATTTCCGTACTGGATCAGAGTACCATTGACAAAATTGCCGCCGGTGAGGTGGTGGAGCGCCCGGCTTCCGTGGTGAAGGAGCTGGTGGAAAATGCCATCGACGCGGGAGCCAGCGCCGTCACTGTGGAGATCAAAGGCGGCGGAATTTCCTTTATCCGGATCACTGACAACGGTTCCGGCATCGCGCGGGACCAGGTTCCCCTGGCCTTTCTGCGCCACGCCACCAGCAAAATCCGGCAGGTGGAGGATCTGGCATCCATTTCTTCCCTGGGCTTCCGGGGAGAAGCCCTCTCCAGTATTGCGGCGGTTTCCCAGGTGGAGCTGATCACAAAACCCCATGAAGATCTGATGGGTACCCGCTATGTCATTGAGGGCGGACGGGAGAAAGGGCTGGAGGATGTGGGAGCGCCGGACGGCACCACCTTCCTGGTGCGGAATCTGTTCTACAATACGCCGGCCCGGGCGAAGTTTCTGAAAACCCCGGCTACGGAATCGGGATATATCAGCAGCTTTATCGAACAGCTGGCCCTGTCCCATCCGTATATTTCTTTTAAATATATTCAGGACGGGAAAACAAAGCTTCACACCTCCGGCAATGACAATCTCCGGGAGGTGATCTATCAGGTGTACGGCCGGGAGATCACCCGGGAACTGATTGAGATCCACGACGTATCGCCGGACGGAGAGATGGAGATTTCCGGATTCATTGGAAAGCCCACGGTAAACCGGGGAAACCGGAATTTCGAGAACTATTACGTCAACGGCAGGTATGTAAAAAGCAAGGTCCTGATGAAGGCCATTGAGGACGCTTACCATACCTATACCATGCAGCATAAGTATCCCTTCACCGCCTTAGTCATCCAGATCCGGGGAGACGATGTGGATATCAATGTGCACCCCACCAAGATGGAGGTGCGCTTCTCCCGGCAGGAGGAGGTTTACCGGCAGGTGTTTCAGACCATCCGGCAGGCGCTGCAACAGAAGGAGCTGATTCCGGAGGTGTCCGTGTCCGATGATTCTTCAAAGAGCAGCGGCCAAAAGGAGCCGCCGGAGAAAAAGGCACCGCACGCAAACGGAGCGGAACCCTTTGAAATCCACCGCCGCCAGATGGAGGCAGCCGCGAGAGGACGGAATGTGAACCTGCCCTTCTCCCGGACATCCCGGACAGGCGGCACAGACCGGATGCCGGACGCGGATCTCCGAAGCAGCAGATCGGACGCGGCTGTCCCCGGCAGCCCGCTGCATACGGAAATGGAAAAAGCGCCGATAGTATCCGGCCGGGAACCGGCGGCAAAAGGAAATGTACCGGCCGCAGACGGGGCAAACCAGATGACGGTTGAAAATACACATGCGGCATCTGCCCCGAATCAGGCAATGCTGGAAAATACGCAGGCTGCTCTTGGCCTGAACCAGGTAACAGCAGGGAATGCACAGGCTGGTTCTGCCCCGAACCAGGCAGAACCGGAAAATATGCGGACTGCGCCTGGCACAAATCAGGCGGTGGAAGAAAAGACACCGACAACAGGAGCAGGCGGCAGCAGCCCGGCACAGCCGGAGACAACAGGAGAG
>DVON01000163.1 GCA_018713585.1 Candidatus Pullilachnospira stercoravium
CGATCCTGATTGACCGTTTCCTGCGTCACGCCATGGAGTGTGAGGCAGATGCCATCAGCGACGGACAGGAAGCTTTTGTACCGGCAGTGATGGAGCATATTGAGCTGGCAGGTGTCCATTCTGGAGACTCCGCCTGCATCATCCCCTCCAGAAACATCTCTCCGGAGAATCTGGAAACCATCCGGGAATATACCAAGAAGATCGCCGTGGAGATGCATGTGCGCGGTCTGATGAACATGCAGTACGCCATCGAGGACGGAAAGGTTTACGTGCTGGAGGCCAACCCGAGAGCATCCAGAACCGTGCCGCTGGTATCCAAGGTCTGCAACATTGCCATGGTGCCGCTGGCTGTGGAGATTATCACTTCCGAGTTCACCGGAAAAGAGTCTCCGCTGAAGACCCTGAAGGAGAAGAAGATTCCTCACTACGGTGTGAAGGAAGCCGTGTTCCCCTTCAATATGTTCCCGGAGGTGGATCCGGTTCTGGGACCGGAGATGCGTTCCACCGGTGAGGTACTGGGACTGGCAGACACCGTGGGCGAGGCATATTTCAAGGCCCAGGAAGGTACCAAGAGTACACTGCCGCTGTCCGGTACCGTGCTGATCAGTGTCAGCGACCGGGATAAGGGAGATCTTGTTCAGGTGGCACAGCACTTTAAGGACGCTGGCTTCAAGATTCTGGCTACCGGCCATACCAAAGCCATGATCGAGGAAGCAGGCATTGAGGCAGAGCGGATCTTCAAGATGTCCGAGGGACGGCCCAATATCTACGATGTGATCACCAACGGTAAGGTGGATCTGGTGGTAAATACTCCCAAGGGAGATGAGGCAGGACCGGATGACAGCTATGTGAGAAAAGCCTGCATCAAGAGCCGTGTGCCCTATATCACCACCATGGCAGCAGCACTGGCCAGTGCGGATGGTATCCGTACGGTGCAGAAACAGGAGAGCAAGGGTGTTATTTCCCTGCAGGAGCTGCACAGCCATATTCAGTAAAAGAGAAACGCCCGGCAGATGCCGGAGCATCAGGAAATACCCCGGGGGCCCTTGGCCTTCGGGGTATCTTAAAAGTGACAGAACAGGAGAAACAGAATGAAAAGAAAAATCGGGAGTATGATACTGGCGGCAGCACTGGTGACGGTTCTTGCGGCTGCCGGATGCGGACAGCAGAAGCAGCAGACTTCTTCTTCTGACGGGGATCTGCTGTCAGGGCTTCACCATGCTGAGATTCAGGTGGAGGACTACGGAACCATCAAGCTGGAGCTGGATGCAGACACGGCCCCCATCACCGTCACCAATTTTGTCAATCTGGCCAACGAAGGATTCTATGACGGACTGACCTTGCACCGGATTATCAATGGATTCATGATCCAGGGGGGAGATCCCAACGGGGATGGTACCGGCGGGGCCGAGGAGACTATCACCGGAGAATTTTCCTCCAATGGGGTGGAGAATGATATCTCCCATGAACGGGGCGTGATTTCCATGGCCCGGGCACAGGATCCGGACAGCGCCAGCTCCCAGTTTTTTATCATGCATCAGGATACCACGTCCCTGGACGGGGATTATGCAGCCTTCGGCCATGTGACGGAGGGCATGGAAGTGGTAGATGCCATCTGCGAGAATACGCCGGTGCAGGACAGCAACGGAACGGTGCTTCCCGATGACCAGCCGGTGATTACAAGTATTGAGGTGACAGACTGAGATGATGGATATTAAAGTTTTTCAGGAAAAACTGGAACAGATTCTGGCCCAGGCGGCCAGTCAGGATAAAATCCTGTCCGGAGGGGATATCCGGGAGGTTTTCGGGGAGGAGCTGTCGGCTTCCCAGATGCAGAGCCTGCTGGAATATCTGCGGCTGCAGGGCATCCGGCTGGATGTGACCCAGTCCCTGACCGGAGATGGTTCCCTGGCTGACGGGATGCCGGAGGGAGCAGCCGGAACGGATACCGGAAAAGAAAGCGGAGCCGCAGGAGAAAGCTTTGCCGGGGGAACATCTGCTTTGTCCCAGGCGACGGAGGAGGCGTTGAGCCCGGAGGAGACCGCCTATCTGGAGGAGTACCAGGAGACACTGGCGGGAATTCTTCCCGAGACGGAAGGAGAGCGGGAAACTCTGTGGCAGCGGTATGACTCCGGCGACAGGACGGCGGCTGCCCGGCTGACGGAGCTGTATCTTCCCCTGACAGTGGAGATCGCCCGTGCCCTGCATCAGGAAGCGTATTTTATCGGCGATCTGATCCAGGAAGGAAACATGTGCCTGATTGCCGCCCTGGAACAGGGAAAGCCGCAGGAAGTCCCGGGTCATCCTTGGCTGGAGGATGAGATCCGCCGGGGAATCCGGCGGTGGATCGCCTGGCAGAAAGAACAGAAATTCCAGGATGAGTCTCTGGTGGAGCGGGTACGCAAACTGGAGGCAGCCATCCGGGAGCTGTCTGATGACGAAGAAAGAGATTACAGCGTGGCGGAACTGTCCGCATTTCTGGATATGGACGAGGAGGAAATTCGTTCTGTGCTGAGTCTGACCGGGGATGACGGATCGGATGGCAACGGGAAAGGATGAGAGAACATGAAGATTCAGCATCTGCTTTTTGACCTGGACGGAACGCTGCTTCCCATGGTTCAGGAGGAATTTGTGAGATATTACATGCCTCTGCTGGCAAAGTCCTATCTGGAGGCCGGTATTCCGGTGGATCCCCAGGCATTTCTGGGAGCGGTCTGGAAAGGGTATGAAGCCATGGTGAAAAACGACGGAAGCCGGACCAACCGGGAGGCCTTCTGGAGTTATATGAAAGAGGTGCTGCCTGTTCCGGTGGAAGAGGCGGAGCGGCTGGCCGTGGAGTTCTATGAGGGTCCCTTCAACCAGACCATCGCCGCCACCCGGCCCTCCCCCCTGGCGGATCAGATTGTGAAGACGGCAAAGGAGAAAGGGCTGCATGTATATCTGGCGACGAATCCGGTATTTCCCCGGTGCGCCACGCTGAACCGGATCCGGTGGGCCGGGATGGATGCGGAGGATTTTGAACTGATCACCACCTATGAGGATTACAGATTCTGCAAGCCCAATGTGGAATATTTCCGGGAAGTTCTGACGAAGCTGGGACTTTCCCCGGAAGAATGTCTGATGGTGGGAAATGATGTGGAAGAGGATCTGGTGATCCGGAAGCTGGGGGTAAAGACCTTCCTGGTGACGGATACCCTGGAGAACAAAAAGGAGCTGCCGGTGGAGACCGATTATCAGGGATCGCTGGCCAGTCTGCTGGAGTTTGTGAGAAAACTGTAGGAAAAAATAATAATAAAATAATAAGGACTGCCGTTTGCAGATGGACATCAGACATCTGTAAACAGCAGT
>DVON01000164.1 GCA_018713585.1 Candidatus Pullilachnospira stercoravium
TATTGCTCCGGTTTTTTGTTTCACAGGAAATTGACATCCCATGAAACAAAAACGCTCCGCTTCATATACGGAAAGAATAGTTTCCCGGGAAGTATTGCCGGGGATATGACGGGAGGTTTCTATGAATACAAAAAGATTTCGTGTGGCGCTGGTACAGTATCACGCCTCCGGGCAGAGTATCGGGGAAAATACGGAGAAGGCCTGCGAATTCATCCGTCAGGCGGCCGCGGAGCAGGCGGATATGGTGCTGTTTACCGAGTGTTTTCTGACCACTTATCAGTTTCCCGCAATATGCGAAACGCTGCCGCCCCTGGAGGAAATCCGCAGGGATCCCTCCTTTGCGGCCTGGCGGGACGCGGCGATTACGGACGAGGATCCGCATCTGGCAAAAATCTGCGCTCTGGCCGGCCAGCTTCAGATCGGGGTGGTGATCACAGCCTTTTCCAGAGGCCGGCAGCTGCCCCGGAATACGGCCTGGGTGATTGGCCGTGACGGGAGTATACTGCTGAAATATTCCAAAGTACACACCTGCGATTTTTCCGATGAACAGTATCTGGAGAGCGGGGATGAATTTCCCGTCTGTACCTTTGACGATGTCCGAGTAGGTGTGATGATCTGCTATGACCGGGAGTATCCGGAGAGCGCCCGGCAGCTGATGCTGGGAGGGGCGGAGCTGATTCTGGTTCCCAATGACTGCCAGACCATGGGGCCCCGTCTGCGGGAGCTTTCGGTGCGGGCCATGGAAAATATGGTGGGAATCGCCATGGCCAATCCGCCGGGAGAGCAGATGGGCTGCTCCTGTGCTTACGATCCCATGGTGTGGGATGAGGACGGCCTGGCACTGGAAAATGAAAAATTTGTGGCAGCTCCGCATTTTGAAGGCCTGGCCTGTGTGGATTTTGATATGGAGGCCATCCGCCAGTACCGGCAGCGGGAGGATCTGGGAAAATACCGGAAACCCATGGCGTACCGGAGAAAATAAAAGAAGCAATTTTCAGATTTAACAAATAATAGAAAAAATTCAAAAAAGTACTTGCTTTTTACAGGGACCTATGCTATAGTATGCAAGTACGGTTCGTTGGTCAAGCGGTTAAGACGCCGCCCTCTCACGGCGGAAACAGGGGTTCGATTCCCCTACGAACTGCTGAATTGCCCGGAGCAGGTTTGCTCCGGGTTTTTTATGTCATAGGAAATTGCTTTCCTATGACATAAAAACGCTCCGCGAGGATCGCAGGGACGGAACCGGCGGAGGGAAGATATGACGGGAACTGCCGCTGTGGATCTGTGATTGGGAAATTATAAAATAAATATGAAATGTAGTGCGATATATTGCAAAATAAAAGATTGCATTGTATAATACCTGTATAGAATTCCTCTGGGCAAGGAGGAAAATGCAGGAACGAAAAGAGAGACAGAAAAAACAGTTTCAGAATCTGACAATCCGCGATGATTTTATGTTCGCGGCGGTTCTGGCGGATGAAGAGATCTGCCGCCAGGTGCTTTCCCTGGCGCTGGGAACCCCGGTTTCCCCTGTGGAAGTAGTGCCGGAGCGTACGGTCCGCTATCACCCGGAATTTCGCGGGGTCCGTCTGGATATCTCTGCCCGCTGCCGGAACGGAACCGGTTTCGATGTGGAGATGCAGAGGAGAAGAGACGATGTCCCGCGCAGATCCAGATATTATCATTCACAGATGGACATGGGCCTTTTGAAAAACGGCGCGGACTACCGGAAGCTGCCGGCCGGCTATGTGGTTTTTATCTGTTGTTTTGATCCCGTGGGAGATAAACGGTACCGTTATCTGTTCACTGCCCGGTGTCGGGAAAACGGGAAGGCAGCGAACGACGGAAGCTATACGGTTCTTCTCAGCACAGAAGGGAAAAACAGAGAGGAAGTGCCGGAAGCGCTGGTGAAATTTCTGGAATTTATAAAGGAAGATGAACCGGATCACGAAAAGGATTACCAGGATCCTCTCATCTGCCGGATGCAGCAGAGGAGCCGCCAGCTAAAAGAAGACAGGGAAATGGAGGGAAGCTATATGCGTTTGGAAGAACTGCTCTGGGAAGAGCGCAGAAACGGCCAAAAGGCCGGAGTGAGAAGAGGGGTAAGAAAAGGGCGCAGCGAAGCTCTGAAGGATTCCATATTTCTGATCTGGAACAGAAAGGGCGGACTTCCCCCGGGAACTGTGCGGCGTATCCGGAAGGAGAAGGATCCGGAGGTGCTCCTCCAGTGGGTATACCTTTCGGCTCAGTCGGATTCCCCGGAGGATTTCTGCAGCCGGATTGAGGAAAAATAATTTCTATTCTTTTTATGGCCGGGCCTGCCGGATGGCAGCCGGTCTCTTATCAGGCCACCGGCAGACTGCCGGCAGCCGTCAATTCTGAATCCCATCGGGCGCAAACCGGAAACGTGCCGGATACCAGGCGCCGGATTGGATATCATGAAATTCCCTAAAAAATAAAAAAACAGAGGAATTCTATAAAAAAGTTCTTGCTTTTCCTGCTCATCTGTGGTAAAGTATCCGCTGTAAGGTTCGTTGGTCAAGCGGTTAAGACGCCGCCCTCTCACGGCGGAAACAGGGGTTCGATTCCCCTACGAACTGTTGAATTGCCCGGAGCAGATATGCTCCGGTTTTTTTGTATTTTTTATAGTTTCTGGCCCATGGCCATGAAGGCGCCTTCCCGGGAAAGATACCCCTGCGCAAAACCGGCCCTGTCGGACAACATCCCTTCCCTGTTAAAATTTATTTCCATGCAACAAAATCCCCCGGAAACAACACTTATTATATAGAAAGAACACACAGAGAACCGTGAAGTAAGATATGCGGATAAAGGAAGGGAGGATGGAGTATGCGTTGGACAAAATGGAAGCGGAGAGGTTTCGCGGGGAGCCTGGCGGGGCTCTGGCTGATTTCCGGATGCGGAGGGATTCAGGCCAGAGATCTGGCGGAAGATGTGGAGCCGGCCGTGATTACGGGACAGACCTGTGGAAATGGCGTGCTGGCGGAAGAAGAGGGAGCGGGCGGGGATTCCGCCACAGAAAGCGGCCAGATGGTCACTGACGAAAAGACCGGAATGGCAGTGATGGATTTTGCGGTTCGTCTGCTTCGTGAACAGATGAAGAAAGGGGAGGAGAATGAACTGCTGTCGCCGGTTTCCATGGTAAGCGCGTTGGGAATGACGGCGAATGGCGCCCAGGGGGAAACCAGGGAGCAGATGGAAGAAGTGATGGGAGCTTCGGCGGAGGCGCTGAATCTCTGTCTTCAGAGCTGCCGGGAGGCCTCCGGTCAGGAGGAAGAGGGCGTGCTGCATCTGGCCAATTCCATCTGGTTTCTGGATGACGGAAAGTTTCAGCTGAAAGAGGATTTTCTGCGGACCAATGCGGCGTATTATGGGGCATCCCTGTACGGCGCGCCCTTTGACGACACCACGCGGAAAGACATCAACCGCTGGGTGAAGCGGGAGACGGACGGAATGATTGAGGAGATAGTACGGGAGATACCGCCGCTGGCAGTGATGTATCTGGTCAATGCCCTTTCCTTTGAAGCCCAATGGCAGGATCCCTATGAGGATGTCTCCGTTGACGACGGGGTATTTTTCGGGGCGGACGGACAGGAGGAGACGGTGGAAATGATGCGCTCGGAGGAGTACCAGTATTTTGCGGATGAAGATGCCCGGGGATTTATCAAATCCTACCAGGGCGGCAGGTATGCCTTCGCGGCCCTGCTTCCCGGGGAAGGGATGGATCTGGAGACGTATGTAAACCAGCTGGACGGAATGTGGCTGTATCAGGCCCTGAGAGAGCCGGAAAACAAGACGGTGCTGGCAACCATGCCGAAATTTGAGACGGAAGATGAGATACAGGCCGATGAACTTTTGAAAAATATGGGAATGACGGATGCCTTTGATGCGGATCTGGCGGATTTCGGTGGAATCGGCACCTATGCGGAAGATAATCTGTATATCAGCAGCGTCCTTCAGAAGACGTATCTGCAGGTGGATCAAAAGGGGACCAAAGGCGGCGCGGCGACAGCGGTGGAACTGTCTTCGGAAAGCGCCGCCGCCCAGGAGGAAACAGAAAAAGTGGAAATATGTCTGGACCGGCCATTTCTGTATGTGATTTTTGAGAGGGAAAGCGGACTGCCGCTGTTTTTGGGACTGATGGACCGGCCGGTCTGAGAAGTGTGTGTCTGGTGTGAAGACAGAACGCGGAAGTACAGAATGGGAGGTGCGGTTTATGAGAAGAAGGAGAGCTGGAACGGCAGGAGGGCCGGGACTGAGGTTGTTGCTGCTGATGCTCCTGGGGCTGTCTGCGCTGTCCGGCTGCGGGCAGAAAAGTGTGTTTTCGCTGGATCCGGAGGAGATCAGCAGGATCGCGGTGTATACCGGCGGTGTTCCGGCGGACGCACAGAGAAAAGAGACGGAGAACGCCGGGGAGGTGGAGCGGATCGTCCGGATCCTGAACGGGATCCGGGTGCGGGGAAAGGCTTCCTATGACGATGTTCCCGCAGGGGGAATCGGGATCTGGTTTGAAGTATTGGGGAAGGATGGACAGACCAGCGTGGCCCGGGTGCTTGGAGACGGAGATCTGCTGGCTCAGGGCGCGATGCTTTACCGGATTGCGGCCATTGACCCGGAAGAGATCGGGGAATCTCTGGATGCCCCCTCCGAGACCGTGGGGGAGACGGGACTGCCTTCCGTGGAAGTGACGGACCGGGAGCAGGATACGGCCGTGGCGCAGTATTCGGCTGCGGAGGAGACGCTGCAGGAGGAAGGAAACGATGACGGCACAGAGGAGACCGCCCGCGAAGAGAATACGGCAGCCGCTGATTTTGCGGTGCGCCTTCTGCGGGAGACGTTGAAGGACGATGAGAACCGGGAGGGGAATCTGCTGCTCTCCCCGGCATCCGTACTGCAGGCGCTGGGACTGGCGGCCAACGGGGCCGGGGGTTCCACCCTGGAGCAGATGGAGGAGGCGTTCGACCCGGTACATGCGGATTTTTCCGGAATCGGGAAGGCAGGCATGGGCGAGCTGTCACTGGGCAGTGTACAGCACAGGACATTTCTGGAAGTGAATGAGAAGGGAACCCGGGCAGCCGCCGCCACGGCAGCCGGCGTGATGGCCATTTCCGCCGGGACAGAGCGGGAGATAAAAGAGATTCGCCTGGACCGGCCCTTTGTCTGCATGATTGTGGATATGGAGACCGGATGCCCGCTGTTTCTGGGAGTGATCCGGGATGTGGGAGAAGGCTGACGGCCGGCAGGAGCCGCTGCGGAACAGATGATGATTCATCTGCCCTGCAGCGGCTCCTGCTCCGTCTTGTCAGCTTGCTTTTTCAGCGGCCGCCCCTTCTCTCGCGGTCCCATTCCCGCAGAGCGGCTTTCACGGCCATTTTGATTACAAAGTAACCAGCTACGGACGCCACTCCTACGACGATGATCAGCTGGAACAGTGCCGCGAAAATCACGTAAAGTAAACCTAAAATACCCATGAATCCCCCTCCTTTTCTGTAAAAAGGCACCGTTATCTGTTAAATATAGAATACCATATCGGGAACTGAAAGGCAATTCGGAGATCAGATCCGGCGGCATTGGCGGCGGGATTTTGGAGAGCGGAGGCGCCGGGCCGCGGTTTTCCCTGCAGGTATGCGGTTTTTTCTGCCGGGAAAGGCGAAAAGCTGTACTTTCCGTTGTTGGCAATTCGCGGATTTTATGCTATAATAGCGGCAGTTTTGTCCAAAACAGGCCGATGGAAAGGGGGTTGGAATATGGACTTGAAACTGGCGGCCATCGATCTGGACGGTACGCTTCTCAAAGAGGACTGTACCATTTCTGAAAGAAACAGAAAGGCTATCTGCCGGGCCATGGAGCTGGGATATCTGGTGGTGCCGTCCACCGGGCGGGGATATCGGAACTCCCGGTTCGTGCTGGAGGAATTTCCGGCGATGCCTTACTATATTAATGCCAACGGGACCACGGTGACCCGGGGAGAGCCGGAGGAGGTTTTGCTTTCCAAAACCATTTCCCTGGATACGGGGCGGGAGATTTACCGGATTGCCAGGGAGTATCCGGCTTTTATTGAACTGTATCACGGGCTGGATGCTTTCGATTCCAGGGAAGGGTGTGAGAAGCTGTATAAAAGCGGCGTGATGGAAGCATACTGCCGACAGCTGCTGAAAACCAATATCCATCTGGATAGTCTGGATGATTTTGTGCTGAAGGAGGAGCATCTCATCAGCAAATTCCATATTGTCTGTGTGTCGAAGAAGGACAAGGAGGAGCTGATGGAGCGGCTGGGAGCCCTTGCGGGCGTGTTTCCCATTTCCACGGCTTCTCACAATATCGAGATTGCCGATACCCACTGGAGCAAGAAGGACGGGCTGGCCTGGCTGTGCGGCCGGCTGAAGATTGATGCCAGCCAGGTGCTGGCCATCGGCGACAGTGAGAATGATTACGAGCAGATTCGCTGGGCAGGGGTGGGCGTGGCGGTGAAAAACGCGTACCCCCGGGTGATCGGGGCGGCCGATGCCCTGGTGGCCTCCAATGAGGAGGACGGCGTGGCCCAGGCGCTGGAGCAGTTTCTGAATCTGTAGGTTTATTTTAGAAAGGATCTTAGTATATGGCGAAGAAAAATACGTATGATGCCAGCAGTATTTCCGTTCTGGAAGGGCTGGAGGCGGTGCGGAAGCGTCCGGGAATGTATATCGGAAGCGTATCCCGGAAGGGTCTGAACCACCTGATTTACGAAATTGTGGACAATGCGGTGGATGAGCATCTGGCGGGCTTCTGCGATCAGATTCAGGTGATTCTGGAAAAGGACGGTTCCTGTACGGTGAAGGACAACGGCCGGGGAATTCCGGTGGGGATGCACGAAAAGGGCATGTCCGCGGAGCGGCTGGTGTTTACCACCCTTCATGCGGGCGGAAAGTTTGACGATTCCGCTTACAAGACCAGCGGCGGCCTGCACGGCGTGGGTTCCTCCGTGGTCAACGCCCTGTCCACCTGGCTGGATGTAAAGGTGAGCCTGGCGGGGTATATTCACCATGACCGGTATGAGCGGGGCGTTCCGGTGGTGGAGCTGGAAAACGGACTTCTTCCCACCATCGGTAGAACGAAGGAGACGGGAACCTGCATTTCCTTCCTTCCGGACCCGGAGATCTTTGAGAAGACCCGGTTTGCCGAGGCGGAGGTGAAAAGCCGCCTCCACGAGACTGCCTATCTGAATCCGAAGCTGACCATCCATTATGAGGACCGGCGGCTGGCGGAGCCGGAGATTATCGATTACCATGAGCCGGAGGGTATCGTGGGATTTGTCCGGGATCTGAATAAGAAAAAGGAAGTGCTCCATGAGCCGGTATATTTTTCCGGGGAGAGCGAGGGCATATCCGTGGAATGTGTGTTCCAGTATGTGAATGAATTTCACGAAAATGTGCTGGGCTTCTGCAACAATATCTACAATGCGGAGGGCGGCGCCCACCTTACCGGATTCAAGACCACTTTCACCACGGTGATGAACAATTACGCCAGGGAGCTGGGGGTTCTGAAGGAGAAGGACGACAATTTCACCGGCGCGGATATCAGAAACGGCATGACGGCGGTGATTTCCATCAAGCATCCGGATCCCCGGTTTGAGGGACAGACCAAAACGAAGCTGGACAACCAGGATGCTTCCCGGGCCACCAGCAAGGTGACGGGGGAGGAAATCGTCCTGTTTTTTGACCGGAACCTGGAAACCCTGAAAACGGTGCTGTCCTGCGCGGAAAAATCCGCGAAAATCCGGAAAACGGAGGAGAAGGCCAAGACCAATCTGCTGACGAAGCAGAAGTATTCCTTCGATTCCAACGGGAAGCTGGCCAACTGCGAGAAGCGGGATCCCTCCGTCTGCGAAATCTTCATTGTGGAGGGAGATTCCGCCGGAGGCTCTGCCCGCATGGGCCGGGACCGGAGCTTTCAGGCCATTCTTCCCATCCGGGGAAAGATTCTCAACGTGGAGAAGGCCACCATCGACAAGGTGCTGGCCAACGCGGAGATCAAGGCCATGATCAATGCCTTCGGCTGCGGATTTTCCGAGGGCTACGGCAATGATTTCGATATCACCAAGCTGCGGTATGACAAGATTATCATCATGGCGGATGCGGATGTGGACGGCGCCCATATTTCCACCCTGCTTCTGACCCTGTTCTACCGGTTCATGCCGGAGCTGATCTACGAGGGTCATGTGTACATCGCCATGCCGCCCCTTTACAAGGCCATCCCGGCCAAGGGGAAGGAAGAGTATCTGTACGACGACAAGGCGCTGGAGAAGTACCGGAAGACCCACAAGGGCGCATTTACCCTCCAGAGGTATAAAGGACTGGGAGAGATGGACGCCCAGCAGCTTTGGGAGACCACTCTGGATCCAAAAACCCGTTATCTGAAGCGGGTGGAGATTGAGGATGCCAGAATGGCTTCCGATGTGACGGAGGTGCTGATGGGGACGGAGGTTCCGCCCCGGAAGGCATTTATTTACCAGCACGCCCAGGACGCCCAGCTGGATGTCTAGGAACGATCCGGCGGCCGGGTTTTTTGACGAGGAACGGAGGAATTTATGGAAGAACAGATTATCCAGACCGACTACGCGGAGGTCATGCAGAAATCCTATATTGATTACGCCATGAGCGTCATCATTTCCAGGGCTCTTCCCGATGTGCGGGACGGACTGAAGCCGGTGCAGCGCAGAACCCTGTACGATATGTATGAGCTGGGGATCCGCTGGGACAGGCCGTTTCGCAAGAGCGCCCGTATCGTGGGCGACACCATGGGTAAATACCACCCCCACGGGGACAGTTCCATCTATGAGGCGCTGGTGGTGATGGCCCAGGATTTCAAGAAAGGCCAGGCGCTGGTGGAAGGCCACGGCAACTTCGGCTCCATCGAGGGAGACGGGGCGGCGGCCATGCGTTACACGGAGGCCCGGCTGCAGAAGATTACCCAGGAGGTGTATCTGGGGGATCTGGACAAGAACGTGGTGGACTTTATCCCCAACTTTGACGAGACGGAGAAAGAGCCGGCGGTGCTGCCGGTGCGGATTCCCAATCTGCTGTTAAACGGCGCGGACGGTATCGCCGTGGGTATGGCCACCAGCATCCCGCCCCACAATCTGGGAGAGATCGTGGACGCGGTGAAGGCTTATATGAAGAACAATGACATCACCGTGAAGGGGCTGATGCGGTATCTGAAGGGGCCGGATTTCCCCACCGGAGGCATCATCACCAACAAGGATGACCTGCTGAATATCTATGAGACGGGTACCGGAAAGATCCGGATCCGGGGAAAGGTGGAGGTGGAGAAGGGAAAAGGCGGCCGTCTTTTCCTGGTGATCACGGAGATTCCCTATCCCATGGTGGGGGCCAATATCGGAAAATTCCTCAACGATGTGGCTTCCCTGGTGGAGACCAGAAAGACCACGGATATTGTGGATATTTCCAACCAGTCCTCCAAGGAGGGCATCCGCATCGTGCTGGAGCTGAAGCGGGGAGCGGATGTGGAGCAGCTGAAAAACCTGCTGTACAAGAAGACCCGCCTGGAGGATACCTTCGGCGTCAATATGCTGGCGGTGGCCGACGGGCGGCCGGAAACCCTCAGCTTAAAGCAGGTGATCGAGCACCATGTGGATTTCCAGTTTGAGATCTGCACCAGAAAGTACCAGACGCTCCTTGACAAGGAGATGGAGAAAAAAGAGGTGCAGGAAGGTCTGATCAAAGCCTGCGACGTCATCGACCTGATCATTGAGATCCTCAGGGGCAGCAAAAGCCAGAAGCAGGTGAAGGACTGCCTGACGCTGGGAATCACCGAGGGGATCCACTTCAAATCAAAGGCCAGCCAGCAGGCGGCCGGGAAACTTAAGTTCACCCAGCGGCAGGCCTCCGCGATTCTGGAAATGCGTCTGTACCGGCTGATCGGGCTGGAGATCGACGCGCTGATGAAGGAACACGAGACTACCCTGAAAAATATCGCCTTCTATCAGGATGTGTTGAACAATTACGATTCCATGGCTGAGGTGATTATCCGGGATCTGGACCGGATCAAGAAGGAGTACGGAAGAAAACGCCGGACAGCCATCGAAAACGCCGAGGAGATCGTGTGGGAAGAGAAGAAGGTGGAGGAGATGGAGCTGTATTTCCTGATGGACCGGTTCGGGTACGCCAAGACCATCGACAAGGCCACCTATGAGCGGAACCGGGAGGCGGCGGACAGTGAATTCCGGTACGGCTTCTCCTGCATGAACACCGACAAGATCTGTATCTTCACCGACGCGGGACAGATGCACACCGTGAAGGTGCTGGACATTCCCTTTGGAAAATTCCGCGACAAGGGAACGCCCATCGATAATCTCAGCAACTACAGCAGCGCCAAAGAGCAGATGATCTATGTGGGAAGTATGGAGATGGTGAAAAATTCCCAGATGCTGTTTGTCACCCGTTCCGGCATGGTGAAACGGGTGGAGGGCAGCGAGTTCGACGTGGTGAAACGGACCATCGCCTCCACGAAACTGGCCGACGGGGACGCGCTGATTCTGGCCGGTCCCTGCGACGCGCCGGATTCGGTGGTGCTGCAGAGCCGGGAGGGCTATTTCCTGAAATTCGCCAAGGAAGAGGTGCCGGTGCAGAAAAAAGCTGCCATGGGCGTGCGGGGCATGAAACTGTCCGGCCAGGACAGTCTGGAACACGCATACCTGCTGGAGGCCAGAATGGACTACAGCATCACTTACAAAGAGAAAACCATTGTGCTCAACAGTAAGATCCGGATGGGAAAACGGGATACGAAGGGAACGAAGATCCGGGTGTAATGAACGGGAGGAAAGACGGCGATGGCAAAGATGATTACGGTGGACGCCAGAGGGGATCAGTGTCCGATCCCCGTGGTGAAAGCGAAACAGGCCCTGGGACAGCTGCCGGAGGGCGGACTGGTGCGGGTACTGGTGGACAATGAGATCGCGGTGCAGAACCTGACAAAGCTGGGGCGCCACCAGTCCATGGAAGTGCAGTCCCGGAAGCTGAAGGAGAAGGAGTTTGAGGTGGTCATCGCTTCCGACAAAGCTATGGTTCCCCAACCGGAGCCGGAAGCGGAGACCTGTATGCCGGACGCCAGAGGCGATACGGTGGTGGCTGTGGGAAGCGCTGTGATGGGAAGCGGTGACGACCAGCTGGGGGCGGTGCTGATGAAGGGATTTCTCTATGCCCTGTCCCAGTTGGACCGGCTGCCGGATACCATCCTGTTTTACAACGGCGGGGCCAGGCTTACCACGGAGGGCTCCCAGTCTCTGGAGGATCTGAGAAATCTGGAGGCCCAGGGGGTGAAGATCCGTACCTGCGGCACCTGTCTGGATTTTTACCGGCTAAAGGAGAAACTGCAGGTGGGAGAGGTCACCAATATGTATGAGATCGCGGAGACCCTGGCGGCGGCAGGCAAGGTGATCCGCCCATGATCTATCTGGACAATGCGGCCACCACCCTAAAAAAACCGGAGACCGTGATCCGGGCGGTGGCGGAGGCCATGGGAACGCTGGGAAACAGTTCCCGGGGCGTTCACGGGGCGTCGCTGGCGGCGGCGCGGACGGTGTATCAGGCCAGGGAAGCCGCGGCCCGCATGTTCGGCTGCGCCGGGCCGGAGCGGGTGGCATTTACCGGCAATGTGACGGAGGCGCTGAATATGGCCCTGGAGGGAATCTTCGCGCCGATGCTGGAGCGGCAGGAGGCGGTGCATCTGATTTCCACGGATCTGGAGCATAACTCGGTTCTGCGGCCCCTGTACCGGCTTCAGGATAGGGGAGCCCGGCTTTCCTTCGCGAAAGCGGATGAAAAAGGCAGGATTTCCTATGAGGAACTGGAGGGCCTGATCGGGCCGGACACCCGGGGAATCGTCTGCACCCATGCCTCCAACCTGACGGGAAATCTGCTGGATCTGGACCGGATTGGCGGGATTGCCCGCAGATGCGGGCTGTATCTGATTGTGGACGCCGCCCAGACGGCAGGGGTATTTCCCATTGATATGGAAGCCATGGGGATCGATGTGCTGTGCTTTACCGGGCACAAAAGCCTGATGGGGCCCCAGGGCACCGGCGGCCTGTGCGTGGGAGGGCGGGTGACCATCCGGCCCCTGAAGGTGGGCGGAAGCGGTGTCCATTCCTATGACCGGCACCATCCCGCAAGCCTGCCGGAGGCCCTGGAAGCGGGGACGGTAAACGCCCATGGAATCGCGGGGCTTCTGGAGGGGATTTCCTGGATCTTTGATACCGGAATGGAAAAGATCCGGGAAAAGGAAATGGAGCTGGCCTTCCAATTTTATGAAGGAATCCGTCAAATCCCCGGGATCACCGTGTACGGAGACTGGGAGACCTGCCGGCGGGCGCCCATCGTCACGGTGAATCTGGAAGGAATGGACGCGGGAGAGCTGGCGGATGTTCTGTGGACGGATTATGAAATCGCCGTCCGGGCAGGCGCCCACTGCGCGCCCCGGATGCACCGGGCGCTGGGGACGGAAGAGACCGGCGCGGTCCGGTTCAGCTTTTCCGTGTTCAATACGGCGCAGGAGACTGCCGCCGCCATCCGGGCCCTGAAGGAAATCGCGGGGACATCCGGGGAATGAGGAAAGAATTGTGCGGGAAAAGACACTGAAATTCGTTGTAACTTTTAAAAATACGGCAGGGGCTCTGGGAATGGAGAAGTTCTGCATGGAGCGGCGGCTGCCGGGCAGGCTGATTCCGGTTCCCCGGCAGATTTCTGCCGGCTGCGGGATGGCCTGGTGCGCGCCCTGGGAGGAGAAGGAGCTTCTCGGGGAGGCGCTGTCCAGATTCGCCGGACAGGTGCAGGAGCAGCATAAGCTGTGGCTGTGAGGGTACTGCCGGAAATCAGACAGGAGGTGGACGGGATGAATCAGACGACTGTGATTGTGCGGGGCGGAGGAGATCTGGCCACGGGGACCATTTACCGGCTTTTCCGGTGCGGTTACCCGGTGCTGGTGCTGGAGACGGCGGATCCTTCGGCCATCCGCAGGGAAGCGGCTTTCTGCGAGGCGGCCCGCCTGGGGGAAAAGACGGTGGAAGGGATTGTCTGTGAGCGGATCCTGGAGCCGGAGGCCTGCGCCGGGGTCTGGCGGCGGGGAAGGATTCCTCTTCTGGTGGATGAGCAGGCCGGGGCGGTGGAGGTTCTGAAACCGCAGGTGGTGGTGGATGCCATCCTGGCCAAAAAGAATCTGGGAACCCGGCGGGATATGGCCCCCCTTACCATTGGTCTGGGACCCGGTTTTACGGCGGGGCTGGATGTGGACTGCGTCATCGAAACCATGCGGGGACACCGGCTGGGCCGGGTTCTGCTGGAAGGAGCGGCCATCCCCAACACCGGAGTTCCCGGCATGATCGGCGGATACGGAAAGGAGCGGGTGATCCATGCGCCGGCTTCCGGTGTTATCCGCAATCAGGCGTCCATCGGGGACTGGGTGGAGCAGGGACAGGAGATCGCCCGGATTGGACAGGTTCCGGTGCCGGCTTCCATCACCGGGGTGCTCCGGGGAATCATCCGGGACGGCTATCAGGTAAAAGAGGGACTGAAGATCGCGGACATCGATCCCAGGGCCGGTGAGCGGGAAAACTGCTTTACCATTTCCGACAAGGCCCGCTGCATCGCCGGCGGGGTGCTGGAAGCGGTGGTTTCCTGGGAAAATGGGATGTGGAGGCCTGAAAAATGAGGTATTGGAAACCGGATCATGGACAGGGAGAACGGATCCTGGAGCTGTTTCCCCAATTTATGGGGGGACGCCATGTGGTCAGCGTGACGGGGGCGGGAGGGAAAACCAGCCTGATCTGGCGGCTGGCGGGGGAGCTGCGGGAGACTGGAAGACGCGTGATCGTCACCACCACCACCCACATGGCCTGGGAGGACGGAAGAGACTGGGTGGAGGCCCGGACGGAAAACGGCGGGCTTGCCGGGGAAACGCTGGAGCAGATAGGCGGCCTCCTTGCCAGGAACCGCTGTGTGTTCACCGGCAGGCGCGCCGGGGAAAAGATCGCCGGAGTGCTGCCTGAGGATGGAGACTGCCGGTGGGTGGAGCAGCTTTCGGCCCTGGCGGATGTGGTGCTGGTGGAGGCGGACGGCTCCCGCCGCCATCCGGTGAAGGTTCCGGCTCCCTGGGAACCGGTGATTCCGCCCTGTACCACCCTGGTGGCGGCGGTGGCGGGGCTCTCCTGTCTGGGACAGAGCCCGCAGGCCTGCTGCCACCGGGCCGAGCTGTGGCGGCAGGCCCCCGAAAGCATCGAAGCCACGGATCTGGCGGCCCTGGCGGCGGATGAGGGCGGTATGCGAAAAGGGGTGCTGCCGGGGATGGATTATGTGGTGATTTTCAACCAGGCGGACGGAGAGGCGCAGGTACAGGCGGGGCTTACGGCAGCCGCGATGCTGGCGCAGAACGGAACGGAGGCGGCGGTTGTGCGCCTTTGGGACCGGGTGGGAGCCATCCTTTTGGCGGCCGGGCGAAGCAGCCGGTTCGGGGAAAACAAGCTGCTCTACCCGGTGGAGCAGACACCCATGGCAGAACGGGCCATGGAACTGCTTACGCGGCTTCCGGTATGGAAGCGGGTGGCGGTGACCGGCTATGAGGAGGTGGCGGCTATGGCTGCCCAGAGAGGAATCCTTCCGGTGATCAATTCCCATCCGGAGGAGGGCATTTCCAGAAGCCTTCAGATGGGAATGCAGGCCCTTCCCCAGGCGGATGGATGGCTGTTTCTGGTGGCGGACCAGCCCTGGCTTCGGGCGGAGAGCGTCAGCCGCCTGATTTGGCGCTGGCAGCAGAGCCCCCGGAATCTGGCGGCCCTGTGCAGCGGAGGCCAGATCGGAAATCCGGTGATTTTCTCCTCCGCCTACGCTTCCCGGCTGCTGTCTCTTTCCGGAGATAAGGGCGGCAAAAAAATTCTCCGGAACCATCTGGAGGATACCGTTTTGGTGGAGACAGAGGCCTGTCAGCTGCGGGATCTGGATGTCAGGGAGGGAAAACCCTGAGAAAAAGGTGCTTTAAGGCTTGCATTTTCCTGTACAGAGTGATATGATTACTACGATAATATGTTACTAGTTAATAAGAGTGGACGCGAGTCCACTCTTATTTTACGCGATACACCCGGAGGGTGACCGCCGTGCTTGCACAAGCGGGTCTCCGGCGGGTAACGGTCGTCGAGCGGCAATGCCGCGAGATGAGCGAGGGATCGCGGGGATCGGACAGGGGAAAGAAATTTTCCTGTCCGATATCAAAGGCAGAAGGAAAGGACGGTGAAGGTGTGAGCAGAAAGGAGATATACGAACAGAAAGCGGAAGCTCTGGCGCAGCCCATTGTGGAGTCACGTGGATATGAGCTGGTGGATGTGGAGTATGTAAAGGAAGCGGGTACCTGGTATCTGCGGCTGTATATCGATAAGGAAGGCGGTATCACCATCAATGACTGCGAGGAGGTAAGCCGCCTGTTTGGCGACAGGCTGGACGAGGAGGATTTTATCGAGGACGCTTATGTGATGGAGGTCAGCTCTCCGGGCCTGGACAGACCGCTGAAAAAGGAGAAGGACTATGTGAGAAGCATGGGGAAAAAGGTGGAGATCAGAACCTACCGTCCTGTGGAAAAGCAGAAAGAATTCTGCGGTATTCTCAGCGCATATGATGATAACAGTGTGACGATTACACTGGAAGAAGGGCAGAGCATGGTATTCCAGAAGGCGGATATCGCTCTGATTCGTCTCGCTTTTGAGTTTTAAGGAGGAATAAGAAAAAATGAACACAGAGTTACTGGAGGCATTGAATATTCTGGAGAAGGAAAAGAACATCAGCAAGGAAGTTCTGCTGGAGGCCATCGAGCAGTCCCTGATCCAGGCCTGTAAGAACCATTTCGGTAAGGCTGACAATGTGAAGGTGAACATTAACCCGGAAACCTGCGATTTCGGCGTGTACGCGGAAAAGACCGTGGTGGAGACCGTGGAGGATCCCGTGATGGAGATCAGCCTGGCCAACGCCAGAATGATCGATTCCAAATACGAGCTGGGAGATGTGGTGAATGTGGAGATCCATTCCAGAGAGTTTGGAAGAATCGCCACCCAGAACGCCAAGAACGTGATTCTGCAGAAGATCCGTGAGGAAGAGCGGAAGGTTCTGTACGATGAATATTATAAGAAGGAAAAGGATATCGTCACCGGCGTGGTGCAGCGGTATCTGGGTAGAAATGTCAGCATCAACCTGGGCAAGGTGGATGCGATCCTCAATGAAAACGAGCAGGTAAAGGGCGAGGTATTCCGTCCCACAGAGCGGATCAAGGTCTATGTGCTGGAAGTAAAGGATACCCCCAAGGGACCCAAGATCCTGGTGTCCAGAACCCATCCGGAGCTGGTGAAACGCCTGTTTGAGGCGGAGGTGACCGAGGTGCGGGACGGCATTGTGGAGATCAAGAGCATCGCCAGAGAGGCCGGTTCCAGAACAAAGATTGCCGTATGGTCCAACGATCCGGATGTGGACGCGGTGGGTGCCTGCGTGGGTATGAACGGCGCCCGTGTAGGCGCGGTGGTTTCCGAGCTGCGGGGCGAGAAGATCGATATCATCAACTGGGATGAAAACCCGGCGCTCCTCATTGAAAATGCCCTGAGCCCGGCCAAGGTGGTTTCCGTTCTGGCGGATCCCGACGAGAAGACGGCCCTGGTGATTGTGCCGGATTATCAGCTTTCCCTGGCCATCGGAAAAGAAGGACAGAACGCCCGTCTGGCGGCCCGCCTGACCGGATACAAGATCGATATCAAGAGCGAGACCCAGGCAAGAGAGGCCGGCGACTTCGAGTATTACCAGGACGAGGAAGGCTATGACGACGAGCCCTACGGGGAGGAGAACTATGAAGATGCTTCCGCCCTGGAGGACGCTTACGGAGAGGACGCCTACGCGGAGGATCCGGAGAGCGGTGATGAGATTTCCGGACAGATGGAGGATGCCATTGACCCGGAGAATGAAAATTAAGCGGCAGGACAGAATATGGGCAGTGTGAAAAAAATACCGCTGCGCAAGTGCATCGGCTGCGGCGAAATGAAGAATAAAAAAGAAATGATGCGGGTGATCCGGACGCCGGAGAACCAGGTGACGCTGGATGTCACCGGAAAGAAAAACGGACGGGGCGCCTACCTGTGCTTTTCCAGGGACTGTCTCGCGAAAGCCATGAAAAACCGTGGCCTGGAGCGGTCGCTGAAAATCGCGGTGGGGCAGGACGTGTTTGAAAGCCTTGAAAGGGAGCTGGATGCCATTGAATCAAAATCATAAAGTGCTATCACTGATCGGTCTTTCCATGAAAGCCGGAAAGGTGGAGAGCGGCGGATTCTGCACGGAGAAGGCTGTCAAAAGCGGCAGCGCGCGCCTGGTGATTATTTCCAGCGAGGCGTCGGAAAACACCAGGAAGAAGTTCGCTGATATGTGTGAGTACCGGAAGATTCCCTGGTATGTGTTCGGAGAAAAGGAAGAGCTGGGGCACGCCATGGGAAAAGAGTTCCGGGCGACGCTGGCGATTACGGATGAGAACCTTGCAGCTGCGGTTAAGGCGCAGCTGGGACTGTGAAAGCAGCCGTTAGCGTGAGAACAGAAAGGTTGGTGGTAGCATGTCGAAACTGAGGATCTATGAGATCGCGCAGGAACTGCATAAAACGAATAAAGAGGTATTAGATTATTTGAAGGAGAAAAACATCGAAGTAAAAAGTCATATGAGTACATTAGAAGAAAAAGATGAAAAAATGGTAAGGGAAGCTTTCGCTTCCAAAAAAGAGGAGAACGCCGCGGCTAAACCGTCGGAGCGTCCAAAGAAAAAATCAAATCTGATTCAGGTATTCCGTCCGCAGAATGCCATGACCCAGGAGGGCAAGAATTTCCGCCGTCCCCAGAAGGGACAGCGTCCGGCCCAGGGACAGGGACGTCCGCAGACCGCTTCCAGAGGAGAAGCTGCCGGAGGCAGAAATCAGGAGAGCGGCGCTGCTGCCGAGATGAAAGCGCAGAGCTCCCAGGCAAGGAGACCGCAGGGCGGCCAGACGGAGAGAAATCAGAATGGCAGCCAGCAGCGCCAGAACCGTCCCGAAGGCGGCCGCCGGTTTGGCGACAGACCGGACAGACAGGGACAGGAAAACCGCAGAAATGATTCCCAGAGAGGCCAGGAGGGCCGCAGAACAGACGGGGACAGAAACTTCAACGGCCGCAGAGGCGACCAGAACCGTTCCGGCCAGCAGCGCCAGAACCGTCCCGAGGGAAATCGCCGGTTCGGTGACAGAAACGGCCAGGAAGGCCGCCGGTTCGATTCCGACAGAGGCGGCATGAACCGCGATGGCCGGGACAGAGACGGAAGAGAGAGAGACAACAGAAGAACTTCCGAGAGAAGAGACAATCGTTCCTCTTCCATGGAAGCCATGGATCTGGGACTGAAGAAACCGGCCAGAGACGGCAGAAGCCGGGAAAAGGATAAGGAAAAAGAGCGGGAGCGCGAGGAGAAGAAGACCCAGGACAGAAGAGGAGGCCAGGGCGGCAACCGTCCCAATCAGGGCCGCCGTCCCAACCAGAGACTTCCGAAAGCGCTTCAGAAGCCGGCACGTCCCCAGCCGAAGGAGGAAAAGAAGGAAGAAATCAAGGAGATTGTTCTTCCCGAGAAGATGACCATCCGGGAGCTGGCGGACAAGATGAAGATGCAGCCGTCCGTGATCATCAAGAAGCTGTTCATGCAGGGCGTCATGGCCACGGTGAATCAGGAAATCGACTTTGAGAAGGCCCAGGAAATTGCCCTGGAGTTCAATATTATCGCGGAGCAGGAGGAAAAGGTGGATGTGATCGCCGAACTCCTGAAGGAAGAGGAGGAGGATACCTCCACCATGGTTTCCAGACCGCCGGTTGTCTGCGTTATGGGTCACGTAGACCATGGAAAAACCTCTCTGCTGGATGCCATCCGCAAGACCAATGTCACCGACAAGGAGGCAGGCGGAATCACCCAGCATATCGGCGCCTATGTGGTTTCCATCAAGGGACAGAGAATCACCTTCCTGGATACCCCGGGCCATGAGGCGTTCACCGCCATGCGTATGCGCGGAGCCAATGCCACGGATATCGCGGTGCTGGTGGTGGCCGCGGACGATGGCGTGATGCCGCAGACCATCGAGGCCATCAACCATGCCAAGGCTGCCAATGTGGAAATCATTGTGGCCATCAACAAGATCGACAAGCCGGGCGCCAACATCGACCGGGTAAAACAGGAGCTGTCCGAGTATGAGCTGATTCCCGAGGACTGGGGCGGAAGCACGGTGTTCGTGCCCGTATCTGCCAAGACCCATGAGGGAATCGAGGATCTGCTGGAAATGATCCTGCTGACCTCCGAGGTGGCTGAGCTGAAAGCGAATCCCAACCGCCGGGCAAGAGGTCTGGTCATCGAGGCCCAGCTGGATAAAGGAAAAGGACCGGTTGCCACCATTCTGGTACAGAAGGGAACCCTGCATGTGGGTGATTTCATCGCCGCGGGTGCTTCCTCCGGAAAGGTGAGGGCAATGATGGATGACAAGGGACGCCGGGTGAAAGAGGCAGGACCTTCCACTCCCGTGGAGATTCTGGGACTTTCCGACGTGCCCAACGCGGGCGAGATTCTGGTGGTGACGGAAAACGACAAGGAGGCAAAGCATTTCGCGGCCACCTTCATTTCCGAGAACAAGAACCGCCTGCTGGAGGAGACAAAGACAAAGATGTCCCTGGACGATCTGTTCAACCAGATCCAGGAAGGCAATCTGAAGGAACTGAATATTGTGGTAAAAGCGGATGTACAGGGATCTGTGGAGGCAGTAAAGCAGAGTCTTGTGAAGCTGTCCAACGAAGAAGTGGTGGTGAAGATCATTCACGGAGGCGTGGGTGCCATCAACGAGTCCGACGTGACACTGGCTTCCGCTTCCAACGCCATCATCATCGGCTTCAACGTGCGGCCTGACGCCACGGCGAAGGCTATTGCCGAGCAGGAGGGCGTGGATCTGAGACTGTACAGGGTAATCTACCAGGCCATTGAGGATGTGGAGGCCGCCATGAAGGGTATGCTGGATCCGGTATTTGAGGAGAAGGTTATCGGACACGCGGAGGTGCGTCAGACCTTCAAGGCTTCCGGTGTGGGAACCATCGCGGGCTGCTACATTCTGGACGGTATGTTCCAGAGAGGCTGCTCTGCCCGCATCACCAGAGAGGGCGCTCAGATCTTCGACGGTCCGCTGGCATCTCTGAAACGGTTCAAGGACGACGTGAAGGAAGTGAAGGCCGGCTACGAGTGTGGTCTGGTATTTGAAGGCTTCAACGACATCCAGGAGCTGGATCAGGTGGAGGCTTATACCATGGTAGAGGTCCCCAGATAAGCAGAAGGGAATAAAAATGAGAAAAAACAGCATTAAGAATACAAGAATCAACGGTGAGGTTTTAAAAGAGCTTAGCCTGATTATCCGGGAGGAAATCAAGGATCCCAGGATCCATATGATGACATCCGTGACAGCAGTGGAAGTGGCTCCGGACCTGAAAACCTGCAAGGCCTATATCAGCGTTCTGGGAGACGACAAGGAAAAGAGCGACACCATTGCCGGGCTGCGCAGCGCCGAGGGATATATTCGAAGGCTGCTGGCAAAAAGACTGAATCTCAGGAATACGCCGGAGATTCAGTTCCGCCTGGATGAATCCATTGAATACGGGATTCATATGTCGAAGGTGATCCGGGAAGTAAATCAAGAAATCTCGGAAAGCGAGGGGGAAGATGAATAACATTGCATCCATACTTGAGGGTGTAAGAAGCGTGGCCATCGCCGGACATACCCGTCCGGACGGTGACTGCGTGGGCTCCTGTATGGGCATGTACCTGTATCTGAAGGAGAATTATCCGGAAATTCAGGCGGATGTCTATCTGGAGGAGCCGCGGGATGTATTTTCTTATATAGAAGATATCGGCCGTGTCCATACCAGCTGGCCGGAAGAAAAAGCCTACGATCTGTTTCTGCTGTTCGACGTAAGCAGCAGGGACCGGATCGGCGTGGCCGCCCAGGGACTGGAGACGGCAAAAAATACGGTCTGCATCGATCACCATGTGACCAACAGCGGCATTGCCCGCATCAATCACATCTGTCCGGAGGCCAGCTCCACCTGCGAGGTGCTCTATGAGCTTCTGGAGGATACGCGGATCGGGAAAGCCTGCGCGGAGGCGCTTTATACGGGAATCATTCATGACACCGGTGTGTTTCAGTACAGCTGCACCAGTGAGCGGACCATGCAGATCGGCGGACGGCTGATTGCCAAGGGAATTCCCTTTGACCAGATTATTCAGGATTCTTTCTATACGAAAACGTATGTGCAGAATCAGATTCTGGGAAGGACCATCATGGAGAGCATTATGCTGCTGGACGGCCAGTGCATCGTGGGTTATCTGAAACAGAAGGATCTGAAGTTTTACGGGGTGACGCCCGCGGATCTGGACGGCATCGTCAATCAGCTGCGGATTACCCGGGGCGTGGAGGTGGCGATTTTCCTCTATGAGACGGGAGTGCAGGAGTATAAGGTCAGCATGCGTTCCAACGGGAAAGTGGATGTGGCCGCCATCGCCCTGTTTTTCGGAGGCGGAGGCCACACAAGAGCGGCCGGATGTACCATGCAGGGATCGGTGCATGATGTGATCAACGCGCTGACGGAACCCATTGAAAAACAGCTTCGGGAGTGAGAAGATGGAGTATAACGGCATAATCAACATATATAAAGAAGCAGGGTACACCTCTCATGATGTGGTGGCAAAGCTTCGTGGAATACTTCACCAGAAGAAAATCGGCCATACCGGCACGCTGGATCCGGACGCGGAGGGCGTGCTGCCGGTATGTCTGGGCAAGGCCACAAAACTGTGCGGCATGCTGTCGGATCACGAAAAGGAGTATGAGGCAGTGCTGCTTCTGGGGAAAGATACGGATACCCAGGATGCCGGAGGCAGGGTGCTGGCGGAAAAACCGGTGGAGGTATCCGAGGAGGAGATCCGCCGGTGCGCCGCTTCCTTTGTGGGGGAGCAGCTTCAGGTTCCGCCCATGTATTCCGCCCGCAAGGTGAACGGAAAGCGGCTCTATGAGCTGGCAAGAGAAGGCCAGGTGGTGGAGCGCAAACCGGGAAAGGTGCATTTCTATCAGGTGGAAATCCTTTCCATCCAGCTTCCCCGGGTGAAGCTTCGCATCCGCTGCTCCGCAGGCACCTATATCCGCACGCTCTGCCACGATATGGGAGAAAAACTGGGCTGCGGCGGGTGTATGGAGCATCTTCTGAGAACCCGCGTGGAGCGTTTCGGGGTTCTGGACGCCAGAAAGCTGAGCCAGGTTCAGATGTACGCGGACCATGGAAAGGTCCAGCTGCTGATCCTTCCGCCGGACAGGATGTTTGAGGAGTACGCGGCGGTAAAGACCCGGGAGAAGGGAGACCGGCTGGTACATAACGGGAATCCCTTTCCTGCGGAACTGGCTGAGGAAGCCGCAGAGGCCGCAGAGGGCCGGTTCCGGGTCTATGACAGCCAGGATATCTTCGTGGGAATCTTTTCTCTGGAGGATGGTCTGTTCCGGCCGGTGAAGATGTTCCTTTGAGGCGGCAGGTCTGGCCGGCGCCAGACGTGTGCCCCGGCACACAGCGCCGCCGGATGGGCATGTCTGCCCAACCCGCTGTCCGCGGAAATAAATGGGGAAGAGAGAGAATATGAGATATATCAGAAATACGCTGGATTTTCAGCTGGAAGGCCGCAGTGCGGTAACGCTGGGAAAGTTTGACGGGCTGCACCGGGGACATGAAAAGCTGATCCGCCGGGTGCTCCGGCTGAAGGAGAAGGGTTTTGAAACGGTGGTTTTTACTTTTGATGTATCCCCCCTGGTAAAACTGGGGAACAGGATCCGCCGGACCATTCTCACCAATGAGGAGCGGGCGGGGATTCTTGAGGAGCAGGGACTGGACTGTCTGATCGAGTGCCCTTTTATTCCGGAGGTGATCCGGATGGAGCCGGAGGACTTTATCCGGGAGGTGCTGGCTGTACAGCTTCGGGCCGCCTGGGTGATCGTAGGACCGGATTTCCGCTTCGGCCATGACCGGAAAGGAGATGTGCGGCTTCTGGAAGAAATGGGAAAACAGTACGGTTTTCAGGTGGAGGTTCTTGAAAAAGAGACCATGGAAGGACGTGCCATCAGCAGTACCTGGATCAGGGAAAGTCTTCGGGAGGGAAACATGGAGCGGGTCAATGAACTGCTGGGTTATCCGTATTTTGTCCGGAAAGAAGTGGTTCACGGGCGGCAGCTGGGAAGGACCCTGGGAATGCCCACCATCAATCAGATTCCCGAGGACGGAAAGCTTCTTCCGCCTTTTGGCGTGTACGCCTCCCGGACCACTGTGGGAGGGGAGACCTACTTTGGAATTTCCAATGTGGGGGTGAAGCCCACCGTGGAGGTTCCCTTCGCCGGCGTGGAGACGTATCTGTTCGGATGCAGCAGAGATCTGTACGGGCTGGAAGCCTGTGTGGAGTTTTACCATTTTGTGCGTCCGGAATGCAAGTTTGATTCTGTGGAGGAACTGAGAGAGCAGATCCGGCGGGATGCCCGTACCGGTGAGGCATATTTTCAGAAAGAGTGAAAACATGGAAATTCTTATGACATTGGTAGGAGGACTGGGCTTCTTTCTTTATGGAATGAAGATGATGAGTGAAGGACTGCAGAAAGCCGCCGGACCCAAAATGCGCAGTATCCTGGAAATGTTTACCAGGAACCGCGTAGTGGGGGTACTGGTGGGAACCTTCTTCACAGCCCTGATCCAGTCGTCCAATGCCGCCACAGTGATGATCGTCAGTTTTGTGAATTCGGGTCTGATGCAGCTGGGACAGACGGCAGGGATTCTCATGGGAGCCAATATCGGCGGTACGGTTACCGGCCAGCTGATTGCTTTTGATCTGGCCAGTATCGCTCCTCTCTTCGTTATGGCAGGAGTACTTATGGTGGTATTTGCGAACAGGCATCCTTCGGCGGGGCGTCTGGGAGAGGTGATTCTGGGCTTTGGAATCCTGTTTGTGGGAATCTCCTGGATTTCCCAGGGCCTGGTAGAAATTCAGCAGATGCCGGAGGCCAGCTGGATTTTCAGAATTCCGGCCAATCCGCTGACGGCATTTCTGACCGGATGGATCGTCACCGGCGTGCTTCAGAGTGGTTCCGCCACAGCGGGAATCGTAGTACTTCTGGCCAGAGAAGGCGTGCTGGATATTCAGGTCTGTCTCTTCCTGATGATGGGATGCAATATGGGATGTACCATGTCGGCAGTTCTCGCCTCCATTGGAAGAAAAAAGGATGCCAAACGGACAGCCCTTGTAAACGTTCTGTTCTGCGCGGCAGGTTCTCTGATCTGGGCGGTGGTTTTCCTGACCGTGGGCGGGCCGCTGACTGATCTTCTGATGAGGATTTCCGGGAATGAGGCCGGCCGTATGATGGCGAATGCCAATACCATGATTATGGCGGGGCAGACGATACTACTCCTTCCGTTTTCCGGATGGCTGGTGAAAGCCGCCGGACGGCTGGTGCCGGGAAAAGATGGAAAAGAGAAGGAATTTCAGCTGGAATACATAGGAGGCCGTTCCGTATTTTCTCCCACCACGGCGGTGCTGCAGGCGGTGCGGGAACTGGAACGCATGGGCAGCATGGCATCCACCAATCTGACCAGGGCCATGAATACTCTGGCCACCCGGGACAGAAAAGATCTGGAACAGGTCCGGCAGGTGGAAAAGCATATTGATTTCCTTAATCAGAGTATTACCCATTATCTGGTTAATCTGAACCAGTCCACCCTCCCCATCGACGACGCAAAAAGCATCGGGGGCCTTTTCCATGTGGTCAACGACATCGAGCGGATCGGGGATTACGCGGTGAATGTAGCCAACGGCTCTGAGATTCTGATGGACAGGAATCTCAGTTTCAGCCGGGAAGGTGAACGTGATCTGGCGCATATGCTGGACATGGTTATCAAGATTCTGACCTATTCCATTCAGATGTTTTCACAGAATGACCGGCAGCATATGGAAGAAATTCTGGCGCTGGAGGAGGCCATCGACAGGGAAGAAAGAGTGGTGCAGCAGCGGCATGTGGAAAGGCTTACCCAGAATCTGTGTTCTCCGGAGACCGGCATGCTGTTTTCCGATATTGTCTCCGGCCTGGAGCGGGTGGCAGATCATGCCACCAATATAGCCTTTTCCATTCTGGAGGAGGAACCGGGAGAGTGGGCCCGCCGGTGATGGAAACCGGAAAATTTCGCATCAGTATTTCTGCAAAAAACAGTTTACATACCCGGAGGTGTATGCTATACTAAGCGAGTATGAATCAGCCCATATTCAGAAACCGGAGACTCCGACCGTTTCTTAATATGCGGCGGTTAAAGAGTATAAGGAGGAAAAACACATGATTTCAAAGGAAAAGAAGCAGGCGATCATGGCAGAGTATGCCAGATGTGAGGGAGACACCGGTTCACCGGAGGTTCAGGTAGCGGTTCTGACCGCGAGAATCCAGGAGCTCACCGAGCATCTGAAAGTTCATCACAAAGATCACCACTCCAGAAGAGGTCTTCTGAAGATGGTAGGTCAGAGAAGAGGACTGCTGGCATATCTGAAGAAGACGGATATCGAGAGATATCGTGCGCTGATTGAGAAGCTGGGTCTGAGAAAGTAAGGATCGTATGTGAGGGGTGGAAGGAATTCCGCCCCTTTCTATCCTGCCCCCAAACGGATCCGGCTGATGCGTCCTGCGACGGCAGTTTTCGGAGATTGACACCGGGACCACTGAAAAGTTCACTGCGTGTGGAGCGGATTTTTCAGTGTTTCGGGGGATTTCCGATGGCGGGCCGGTTCCGGAATATTTAGAAAAGGAGAGTAGAGCTATGTACAAAAGTTATTCCATGGAACTGGCAGGCAGAACCCTGACAGTTGATATTGACCGTGTGGCAAAACAGGCCAACGGCGCCGCGTTCATGCACTATGGCGATACGGTGGTTCTGTCCACCGCCACTGCCTCCGACAAGCCCCGGGAGGGAATCGATTTCTTCCCCCTGAGCGTGGAGTACGAGGAGAAGATGTACGCTGTGGGAAAGATCCCCGGCGGATTCAATAAGAGAGAGGGAAAAGCCAGCGAGCACGCGATCCTCACTTCCCGTGTGATTGACCGTCCCATGCGCCCGCTGTTTCCCAAGGATTACCGCAACGATGTGACCCTGAACAACATGGTGATGTCTGTGGATCCCCAGTGCAACCCGGAAGTGGTGGCCATGCTGGGTTCCGCCATCGCCACCTGCATCTCCGACATTCCCTTTGACGGTCCCTGTGCGGCCACCCAGATGGGAATGATTGACGGCGAGCTGATCGTGAACCCCACGCTGGATCAGAAAGCGGTTTCTGATCTGAGCCTGACGGTGGCTTCCACCCGGGAAAAGGTAATCATGATCGAGGCAGGCGCCAATGAGATTCCGGAGGCCAGGATGATCGAGGCCATCTACAAGGCTCATGAGGTGAACCAGGAGATCATCGCTTTCATCGACAAGATTGTGGCAGACTGCGGCAAGCCCAAACATTCCTATGAGTCCTGCGCAGTTCCGGAGGAGCTTTTTGAGGAAATCAAAAAGATTGTGACTCCTGAGGAGATGGAGACGGCCGTATTCACCGATGACAAGCAGACCAGAGAGGAGAATATCCGTCAGATTACCGCCAGACTGGAGGAGGCTTTTGCCGGCAACGAAGAGTGGCTGGCTGTTCTGGGTGAGGCTGTTTACCAGTATCAGAAGAAAACCGTCCGCAAGATGATCCTGAAGGATCACAAGCGTCCGGACGGCCGCGAGATCCGTCAGATCCGTCCACTGGCCGCGGAAGTGGACATCGTTCCCCGGGTACACGGTTCCGCCATGTTCACCAGAGGACAGACTCAGATCTGTACCGTGACCACGCTGGGACCGCTGTCTGAGGCCCAGAGACTGGACGGACTGGATGAGAATGAGACTTCCAAACGGTATATGCACCACTACAACTTCCCCTCCTACTCTGTGGGAGAAACCAAGCCCAGCCGCGGACCGGGAAGACGTGAGATCGGTCATGGCGCCCTGGCAGAGAGAGCGCTGGTTCCCGTACTGCCCTCTGAGGAGGAGTTCCCCTACGCGATCCGGACCGTATCCGAGACCTTTGAGTCCAACGGATCCACCTCTCAGGCCAGCATCTGCGCTTCTACCATGTCTCTGATGGCGGCAGGCGTGCCCATCAGGAAACCGGTGGCAGGTATTTCCTGCGGACTGGTGACGGGAGATTCCGACGATGATTACATCGTTCTCACGGACATCCAGGGCCTGGAGGACTTCTTCGGCGATATGGATTTCAAGGTGGCGGGAACCCATGACGGCATCACGGCCATCCAGATGGACATTAAGATCCATGGCCTGACGAGACCCATCGTGGAGGAGGCCATTGCCAGAACGAAAGAAGCCAGAGAGTATATCCTGACCGAAGTGATGGAGAAGTGCATCGCCCAGCCCCGTCCGCATGTCAGTGAGCTGGCGCCCAAGATTATTCAGATCACCATTGATCCGGAGAAGATCGGAGAAGTGGTGGGACAGCGTGGAAAAACCATCAATGCCATCATTGAGGAGACAGGCGTGAAGATCGATATTACCGATGACGGCGCTGTTTCCATCTGTGGTACGGATCAGGCAATGATGGATAAGGCGCTGAATTATGTGAAAACCATCGTTACCGATTTTGAGGCCGGTCAGATCCTTACCGGTAAAGTGGTAAGTATTAAGGAATTCGGCGCTTTTGTGGAGTTTGCGCCCGGCAAAGAAGGAATGGTGCATATCTCCAAAATCGCTAAGGAAAGAATCAACCGGGTAGAAGATGTGCTGACCCTGGGAGATATTGTGAAGGTTGTCTGCCTTGGAAAAGATAAAATGGGAAGAATGAGCTTCAGCATCAAGGACGTTCCGGCAGATAAGAGATAAGACGGCGGCGGCCCGGAATTTCCGGGCCGTCTGCTTTTTCGGAAAGACGCGCGGTATGACATGCAGAGAGGATGGATCATGAGATATCATAATATAACCAAGGACGATATGCTGAACGGAGACGGGCTGCGGGTGGTACTGTGGACCGCAGGCTGCAGTCACGGCTGTAAAGGCTGCCAGAATCCCATCACCTGGGATCCAGACGGGGGACTTCCCTTTGATGAGGAGGCACGCCGGGAAATTTTTGAGGAGCTGGGAAAAACGTATGTGGACGGCATTACCTTCAGCGGCGGGGACCCTCTGCACGAGAGAAATGTGGATGGGGTCACAGCGCTTGCAGAAGAGATCCGGCGGAAATATCCGGACAAGACCATCTGGCTTTACACCGGTTATCTCTGGGAGGAAATCAGCGGACTCCGGATTGTCCGCAGCCTGGATGTACTGGTGGACGGTCCTTTTGATCTGGAAACCAGGGATGTGACACTGAAATGGAAAGGAAGTCCCAATCAGCGGGTGATTGATGTCCCCCGTACCCTGAAAAAGGGAAGTGTGGTACTGTATGCCTGATAAAAAGCAAGGAGCAGAGAAGATGAAGAGAATTGCAAAGTTTTACAAAGTAAGCAGGGAACAGTTTTTTGATGGCTGGAGAGATACCTTCGGACCGGAAAACGGGGAACGCCTGGAACAGATTTATAATGAGATCCGGCTGCCTGTACGGGCCACTGCCGGGAGCGCCGGTTATGATTTTTTTACTCCCGTG
>DVON01000165.1 GCA_018713585.1 Candidatus Pullilachnospira stercoravium
GCCCCGATTTTCTCCAGGAAATACTCATCATGCTCCACCAGCAGCATAGTGGGATTCCACCTGGCAATCAGCTCTTCGATCTGCATCCGGGAAAAAATATCGATATAATTCAACGGCTCGTCCCAGACATACAGGTGCGCCTTCTCACAGAGACTTCTGGCGATCAGCACTTTCTTTTTCTGTCCTTCGCTGAAATCCTCCATTTTCTTGGCAAACTGTTCCCGGGAAACGTCCAGCTTCCTCAGAAGCGCCTTAAACAGCGTCTCATCCAACCCGCTCTTTGTGGCAAATTCCTCCAGCGTTCCCGAAAGGAAGGACGTATCCTGCGGCACATAGGAAATCACCAGTCCTCCCGCCAGCTCCATGCGGCCACCGGAGGGTGACAATTCTCCCAGAATCAGTTTCAGAACGCTGGATTTCCCGCAGCCGTTGGGACCTGCCAGTGCCGTCCGCTTTCCATTTACCACCTTCATGGAAAGGCCAGAAACCGCGATTTTTTCCCCGTAACGGATTTCCACGTCTTCCAGCGAAGCCAGCACCTCCTTCCGGTGGGTCAGGGGAAACAGCTTCAGCGTCTCCGCCGTCTCCACATTTTTCAGTAGTCCTTCCTTTTCCCTGGCCGCTTCCCCGGCCCGGTCCGCGATGCCTTTGGCCCGTTTCATCACTTTGGCCGCCTTGTGGCCGATATATCCCCGGTCCACATCGCCGTGATCCGGTCTGGCGGAGCCCACTTTCATCTTTTCTGCCTGATGGGACCAGCCCTCCGCCCTGCGGGCAGCCTCCCGCAGCTTGCCGATTTCCTTTTTCAGCTGATCATTTCTGGCGGCCTCCATGGCGTCCTGCCGCTCCTTATTTTCCATCCAGACGGAGAAATTTCCTTTTGTCACCGTAATGTCCTGCCGGTTGATGGCCATAATATGATCCACGCATCCGTCCAGAAACATCCGGTCATGGGACACCAGGAGAAATCCTTTCTTTCTGTTCAGATATTCCATCAAAGTCTTTCTGCTCTCCCAGTCCAGATGGTTGGTGGGCTCGTCTATGAGGAGAAACTGATTCTCCCGGGAAAACAGCAGCGCCAGCATGGCTTTGGTCCGCTCGCCGTTGCTCAGTGTATCGAAAGGCCGGTAGAGAATCCCGCAGTCCGCCTCCATCAGATTCAGTTCCCGGCAAAGCTGCCACTGCTCACAAAGGGGATCTGCCTCTTCCAGAATATCCAGAGTCATAGACTGCGGATCCTGCACCGGAAAGGGAAAATAGGTAAATTCCACCGGAGCGGTAATGGTTCCCCGGTATTCCATTTTTCCCTGAAGCAGATTCAAAAAGGTGGTTTTCCCTCTTCCGTTTCGTCCCACCAGTCCCAGCTTCCAGTCCGTATCAATCCGAAAAGTTACATCTTCAAAAATATTGTCATAAGAACCGTCATACGCAAAGGTCAGGTTCTGCACCTGTATCAGCGCCATCGCTCTCACTCCTCTCCCACAAATTCCCGGATGAATAGCCGAAAGAGCCATACACCCATCTGTTTCCATTACAAATGTGAAAAACAATGGAAAGCACGCTTTACGAACTTTCTATTGTCATGAAAAAAGGACCGCAGAAACATATCCTTTCTGCGATCCCTGTTTTCCTACCTGCGAAATATCCTGCCGATCCCCGCGCCGTTTACCTGGCCGGGGCGGATCTTTCTGCCCTTCGGAATGTATGAAATGAGAATGAATATCTTCCTGCATGGCACGAAGGAAACCTCCCACAACTGTAGACGCAGCGATCTCCGGTCTTTTTCAAAGTCACTTGACCGGCATCCGCCAGCTTCCTCATGCCTCTCCGGACACCATCCATCCCGCCCGGGCGGCACGGACATCTCCGGCTTCATTGCTTCTTATCTGCAGGAAATAATAATCATTCTCTCAGCTCCTTTTTCGGTTATTGCTTTTTCAGACATTATTTAACATAGCACACCCGGCCGCAGCCGTCAACCGTTTCAGGAAAAGATTTTACTCCTCCATACTGACAATATCATGGCTCACCGGCCGGTAAAACAGTTCTCTGACCCGGGCAAAATCCCGGGTCATTCCCAGAATCCACATCAGTTTCACCGCCGCCGCTTCCACGGTCATATCGTAGGCCTGCAGCACGTTGTACTCGTTAACTGCCTTGAATCCCACCTCATAGACCTCCGCGTCGCTGCCCTCCAGCATCACCTGGGTGGCAATCACCACGATTTTCCCATCTCTGGTGAGCCGGGCCAGCTCCTCCAGGAAATTTCTCCGGTCATAGAAAGGAATTCCTCCCACCCCGTAGCTCTCGATGATGATGGCGTCATACCGGCTTCCGATATACCGCAGGATATCCGGTTCCATGCCCGGAATCAGTTTCAGCAGAAAGACTCCCGGATCAATCTGATCATAAAACCGGACGGGCACCGGCTCCTCCTCCGCCTCCACATACTGAAGGATTCTCCGGTCATCAATAAAGGCCGCCACTGGGTAGTTGATGCTGTCAAAAGCGCTGTAGCTTTTGGTGCGGATCTTCCTGGCTCTGGTTCCCAGAATCGCCTTCCCGTCAAAAACGATATACACGCCCCGCACCCCATCCTTCACCGCGAAACGGATGCTGTCCAGAAGATTCTTCCTGGCGTCGGTGATGGGCGCGCTGATGGGCTTCTGGGCGCCGGTGAGGATCACCGGCTTTTCCGGATTCTGGATCAGGTACGAAAGGGCCGCAGCCGTATAAGCCATGGTATCCGTCCCGTGGGTGATCACGAACCCGTCAAACTTCTCATAAGCTTCCCGGATTTTGCCTGCGATTTTCAGCCAGTGCTCGGGCTGCAGATTGGTGCTGTCCAGACTGAAAATCTGGCACACCTCCATCCGGCAGTATTTTTTTGCCTCCGGAATATAGGAGAGGATCTCCTCCCCGCTGGTACCCGGCGCCAGGCCGTTTTCCGTTTTTACGGAGGCAATGGTGCCTCCTGTGGTCAGAAGCAGAATACGTTTCATGTCAGTCTCCTTTTTCTCTGTCCCCAAAATCATCATTTAATATTTCGATATGTGTCACCGGCTCTGCGTACATACTGGGATAACTTTCCATGATCGAGCCATACGCCGTCACTTTAATGCGATCCCCCACCTGCAGATCTTCTGTACTGGCCGGAGCACCATTATAATCCACAACCGTAAAAATATCCGTCTCAAAACAGACTTCCCCTCTGTCATTGATTCCATTCCATTCAGAAGGCCTGTCCACCAGAAAAGAATTTCCGTCAATCGCTTTGATTTCCCCCACAAACGGCGTCCCCCTCAAACCGGTGATCCGCCCTGCCGTATAGCTGATCAGCACCGCTGCCAGAAATCCGGCAGATATCAACAGCCGTTTCCGGTTTTTCCCGTTTCTGATCCAGGCTCCTGCCCGTTTTCTCCATGATTCCACAGTTCTTCCTCCCCCAGCAGATAATAATGCGGAATAATATCCTCATAACTTCCATCATTCAGCCGGAATCCCCCGGGAATGATCCCCAGCTGCACAAATCCCAGCTTCCGGTAAAGAGCCAGCGCCGCCCGGTTGCTTCTCACCACCGCGTTAAACTGCAGAATCCTGAATCCCAGCTGTTCTGCCATATCGATGCAGTGTTGCACCAGCTGCTCACCGATGTGATGGCCGCGCAGGTTTTTATCCACCGCATAGCTGGCGTTGCAGATATGACCGCACCGGCCCACATTATTGGGATGAAGAATGTACAGCCCCACCGGATTTCCCGTCTCCTGCGATACGGCAATCCCCGTATAAGACTGTTCCATGAAAAATGTCCGTCCACTCTCCAGTTTCAGCCCCTCTGTCTGAGGAAATGCCACACCATCCTCCACCACCTGATTCCAGATCGCCACGGCATCCGGCAGATCCTTCTCTTCAAATTTTCTTATCTGAATCTCCATAGATGTTCTTCTCCTGTGCTTTGCGGCAGTTCCCCATTCCAGTCTTACTGTCATCCACGCCGGACGGCTGCCGTTTTTTGTTGTCCGGCCTGCCGCTCTCCCTGTCCGGCCGGGCAGATGATAATGATTTTGAAACAGAATAACAGGAATTCACCACTTTTTCAAGTATCTCCTCCATATCCTCCATTCTCATGAAAAAAGACAGCCACCTGCCCGGAACTTTTATTGTCCCTGACAGATGGCTGCTTTTTTCGGCGTCACTGCCGAATCACTTTATTACAATCCCTTCAAATTTACCGCTTATCTGCAGTATTTCTCAACCCATCCGGGAATATCCTCCGGCCGCATCCTGCCGAAATGCTTCCCGTCCAGCAGCAGATTCGGCGATGTCCCGCAGTGTTTCAGACAGTTTCTGGTAACCACCAGTACCATTCCATCCGCCGACAACCCGTCTTTTCCCACGCGCAGTTCCCTGCGGACGGCCTCCAGCACCGCCGCTCCCTGCCGCTTTCCGCACCGCTCTCCGGTGCAGACCGTCAGCACATGGCGGTACGCCGCACTTTTCAGATCCGGGCAGAAGCGGATCAGTGTTTTCACAACGGAAAGGCTGACCCCGGCCGCCTGGGCAGCCTCCTGCTGAAGGCTTTCCGGAAGATATCCACAGATCTCCTGCAGCTGGCGCAGCATATCCACAATTGCTTCCTGACTGCCTCGGTCAGAACCGGATCTGTGCCAGTCAAGAATTTCATTGATTTCCTGTTTTTCCTCCATTTTCCTGATCTCCTTTCCGTCAGATCCCGTGTCGTTCCGTCTTCGCTGTCCCGCCGCCCTTCCGGCGGAATACCGGAGTATTTCTTATTTTTCCTGAATCTTCTTCAGTGCCGTGCTGAACTTGATGGGATTTCCATACATCAGCGTACCAAACCGGAAGATCTTCGCCGCCAGAAATCCGGCGCCCACACAGAAGACCGCGAGGATCACTGCGGACACCACAATCTCCCACATGGCTACGCTGCCCATGGCAATCCGGATCAACATACCGTTGCTGGAAGTGAAGGGAATGAAAGAAGCCACCCGCATCAGCAGGCCGTCACTGTCATTCATTCCGAAAATGGCGATGAAGAAGGAAACCAGATAGATCATAGTCAGCGGCATGGCCGCCTTGCTGATATCTTCTGTTTTGGACACCAAAGCTCCCAGCATGCCGAATCCGAAGGCGTACAGCAGATATCCCATCATGCCGAACACCGCGAATGCCGCCCACACCGGCATGGGAATCTGAAACAGCACATCCAGCAGGCCGCCCCAGCTGTCCCGGAAAATCTGGTACGTTCCCACAGCGCTTCCCAGAATCAGCACACACTGAATCAGCCCGGCAATGGCTCCCGCCAGCACCTTTCCGAAAATCAGGCTGTTGCTGTCCACGCTGGTCACCAGAATCTCAATGGCCCGGTTGCTTTTCTCCGAGGTCACGGAGGTGGCGATCATCTGCCCGTAGAAAATCAGCAGGAAATACAGAATCATGATCAACATGTAAGTATACGCGTAATTTCCCACACTGTCCTTTCCCAGAATCCGGGTTTCCGACGCCGGCTGAGACCGGTACAGCGTCTCCACTTCCTGGGCATTGACGCCCTGGGCCTCCAGAGCCTGCGTCCTCCACAGAGTTGCCGTAGCCTGGGAAAAAGTGGCATCCAGGGTATCGGACATGGAACGGTTCTCCACCACATAGGTGTAGTTCATCAGATCCTCCACGATGAATCCTGCCCGGGCTGTCCCGTCTGTCACCGCATCTTCCACCTGGTTTTCATCGCTGCACTCCAGCCATTCAATATTCATACCCATAGCCTGAGAAAGCGCCTGGGGATCGGCAATACTTCCGTTCACATCGTACAGCGCCAGCGTTTCCGTCTCCTGGCTGCTTTCACTGCCAGAATTGCTGGAAGCAGAATTGTCCGAATCACTGCCGCCTCCTCCCAGAATCACTCCCGGTATGGCGATGATTCCCACCGCCAGAACGATCAGTACAATGGTGGTCAGCAGAAAGCTTTTATTTTTAAAATAGTTGTTCAGCTCAAATTTCAGTACGGTCAGAAACTGTTTCATGCCTGGTCACCTGCCCTTTCCACAAAAATTTCCGTCAGAGATGGCTCATAATTTCCGAACTCCTCCGGAATCAGCTTTTTCTCCAGCAGGCCGGCCAGCAAACGTTCCCTGGTGCAGCCCTCTTTCATTTCCACAATCACCTGATCCTTCCGATGTCCCGTCACCCGGATCAGATCCCCCAGCTGCTCCTCCAGAAGCTGCTCCGGATGCTCCGTACCGGCTTCCAGTCCGATTACCAGCCGGTTGTGGCCGTACTCCCGTTTGATCTGATCCAGATTTCCCGACAGCACCACTTCACCATGGTTGATCAGCACAATATCCTCACAGAACTCCTCCACATAGCTCATCTGATGGCTGGAAAAAATCACCAGTTTTCCGTCCTGAATCTGCTCCCGGATCACATCCTTCAGAATCTGGGAATTCACCGGATCCAGGCCGCTGAAAGGCTCGTCCAGAATCACCAGATCCGGGCTGCACACCAGGGTCTGGGCCAGCTGCACCTTTTGCTGATTTCCTTTGGACAGTGTCTCCAGCTTCCGCTGGGCGTATTCCTCCACACCCAGACGTTTCAGCCACCACTGGGCCTGCTGTCTGGCCGTCTTCCGGTCACTGCCCCGCAGCTGGGCCAGATAAACCAACTGTTCCAGCACACCTTTTTTCGGGTACAGTCCCCGTTCCTCCGGCAGATATCCGATCCGGAAATCCCGCGGATGGAAAGTCTTCCCGTCCACCGTGACAGTTCCGCCGCTGGCCCGGAACACATCCATCAGAATCCGGATCGTGGTGGTCTTTCCGGCGCCGTTTCTTCCCAGAAGCCCCAGCGCCCTGCCGCTCTCGATGGAAAAGGAGATGCCGTGAAGCACTTCCTTTTCGCCAAAACTTTTTCGCAAGTCCTTTACTTCAAGTTTCATAGTAGATTCCTTTCTCCTCATTGTATGGACAATTTCCGGTACTAATATACCATTTACAGAGAAAGTTATCAACAAAATTTGGACGTATAATTCTTAAGACTTTATATTCCAAAAAAATCTTTCACCATCTCCGGAAGTTTCCCGGCAGGATAGCCGAAGCTTGCGCTCACGGATTCTCCCTGTTCATTGACGCCTTCCACATAGGCAAAAATATTCTCTTCAAATTTATCCCTGGAAGCCATCAGCCAGTAATTCCGATCCCATACCAGATTCTGGCGAACCGCTTCAATGTCCTCCGGCGTCTCCGCCAGAAGAACCGTCTCCATAGCCGTGCTGTCCGTCTGCCAGGCCTCTGTCTCCGAATAATCCGGATAATACTCCACCGTGATTCGGGTGATCCGGATGTTTTCCATTTCGGGATCCGGCACAAATCCCCGGTCTTTCAGAAGCGCCAGTGTCTCCGTAAAGTTGCTGTTGATGGGCATATCACTGCCGATCAGATTCCATCCGGGCAGACTGCACAGGCTGATCAGCGCCACAGGGGGCTCCTGCATCTGTTCATAGGTCATGGACGCCAGCTCCTTCTGATAGGCCGATACCAGCTGCACCCGCTCTTCCTGGCTCATCTGCCCAAGATACACCGTGGTGCCGGGATCCTGCACCGTCTCGATTCCAACATCCGCGGCATCCACGTTCAGCACCGGCCAGATGGCTGTCCGGTAAGCCTCCTCCTGGTACAGTGTTTCCTCGGCATCCTGCATGCCGGACACCGGAAGCCGATAGTATCTCCGCTTCTCCTGCCCATTCTTCAGCCGGTAGATGACGGTGGCGAAATCGTATTCCCCGGACGTGTCTTCCGCTGCGCCGTTCTTTACGATTTCCACCCCCTGCTGTGCCAGCTGGTAAATGGGAGCGAAATCCTCCAGCTGACCATTTTCGTCCAGCCAGTCGCTCATATTTTCTGTCTCCCCGTTTTCATCCATAAGACCATACCAGGAGGAATAGCAGACCGCCATGGAAGCAATCCGGTCCTTGCTGGGCAGGAAGGAATCAAAACCGCCCAGATCCATCTGAAACCAGGCGCCACAAGCCACAGTCACCAGAACCGCAATGCCGGTACACAGCTTATGATCCAGCAGATGTTTTCTGTCAAAGTGATAAATCATCTCAATGAAAATGCTGCACACCGCCATGGTGAAGACAACACCGAACCAGAACCATGCGTCTCTGGATCCGGCGCCGCTTGCGTCTCCCAGCGCCCGGAAAAATAGTCCTCCGGCCAGTCCCAGTACCGGAAGCAAGGCCAGCTTGAAAATCCCCTCCGTCCGGGAAAACACCAGCGAACGGCCCGCGCCCTCTGAGGGCCGGATTTTTGCCAGCCACATTGCCAGCACTCCCATGGCCGCACCGGCAGCCACGGTACAAAGAAGCGGCTCCCACCACTGATTCTTCATGGCATAGCCCCAGAAATCCGCATCCAGACCGCCCATGCCGATTCGCCTGCACAGTGCCGCCAGGCTGTAGGCCGGTGACAGATACCGGAACACCGCCGCCACCACGGCTGTGCCTCCGGAGGTACCGCAGTAGGTTTCATAAAACATTCCCGGCAATGCCAGCAGAAGCTGTACCAGTCCCGGAAGATAAACCAGCAGCACCACGCTTCCCAGAATCCCCGTCAGCAGCTTTCCGGTCAGCAGCATGGCCACCGCCGCGAAAAAGTAAACTGCCAGGAAAAATATCAGGTGTACTGCCAGCGCCGTCAGACTCACCAGCGGCAGATCCGGCGAGTAAATCCCCCGGAAAATCCCCACCAGATTTGCCAGCGCCAGATTCACCGCATAAGGAATCACAAACAGCAGCACCGACGCCGTGGTCTCCGCCAGAAAAATCTTTTCTTTTTTCACCGGAAGACTGTGAATCATATCCAGCTTTCTGGAGGAATGTAGATAAGAAAGTCCCGTCCAGGCCGCCAGCAGAGCGCCTCCCGCCACGGTTATAGCCGTCAGCGGATTTCCTCCTGCCAGAAACGCCCGCAGGCCGCTTCTCATTTCCTCCAGTATATTCTGGACATCCGTAACCTGCATGGCTGCCATGGCGTCCGCACTGCGGTAAAATTCCAGCATGGCAGTCAGGGGGAAGCAAAGGAAAAACGCCAGCGCCAGCAGCGCGCCGTACCATGCCCGCTGCCCCATGGAATGTTTCACCATTTTAGAATAAGAGATCTTTGACGTCATATCCCGCCACCTCCGTTTCACTCACAAAAATTTCCTCCAGCGTCAGAGGAATCAGCTCGGCAAACACCGGCTGTACCTGATGGATGCACTCCATCACCGCCTGTTCCTCACCCCGCACCGTCAGAGTAAGCAACGAGCCTCTCTGTTCCATCTTCACCACCTGAAGCGCCGCCAGCAGCCGTTCCTTCTGTGTCTCATCCACCGCGCACTGTATCCGGTGCAGATTGCTCTTCAGTTCCTCCACTTCCCTGGACAGCAGCATACCGCCCCGGTGCAGAAGCCCCACATGATCGCAGATATCCTCCAGTTCCCTCAGATTGTGGGAGGCAATCACCGGGGTAAAATCCCGGTTGATCATCTCCGCGGCAAAAATGCTCTTCACCGCCTGGCGCATCACCGGATCCAATCCGTCAAAGGTTTCATCGCAGAGTAAATATTTGGTGTTGGCACAGATTCCCAGAATCACCGCCAGCTGTTTTTTCATTCCTTTGGAAAAGGTACGGATCCTCCGCCCCTCCTCCAGCCCGAATTTTTTTACCATCTCATGAAACCGTTGTTCATCGTAGCAGTTGTAATAGATGGCATAATATTTCATCATATCTCCAGGCGTGGCATTGGGAAAGTAATACGGATCATCCGCGATAAAAAATACCTCTTTCCGGATCTCCGGATCCTGGTACACATTCTTTCCGTCCACCAGTACCTCCCCGGTATCCGGCGCCAGCACGCCGGCCATCATTCTGAGACAGGTACTCTTCCCGGCCCCGTTGGTTCCCACCAGGCCGAACACGTTCCCCTCATGGATCTGTCCGCTGACATCTGCCAACGCAGTGACATCCTCAAATTTCTTACCGATACCCTTCAGCTCAATCATACATCCTCCCTCCAATACTCCTCCAGCCGGGCGGCAAATTCTTTCTGTCCGATTCCGATCTGCCTGCCTTTTTCCAACACTTCGTCAAATTCTTTCCAGTACGCCTTCCGTTTTTCCTGAAGCAGATGTTCCCCGCCGGAGACAAAATTTCCCCGGCCCTTCACCGAATAAATGTAACCCTGCTGTTCCAGTATGGCGTATGCTTTCTGGATCGTGTTGGGATTGATGGACAGATCCACCGCCAGCTTCCGCACGGAAGGCATCTGGGAATCCGCCTCCAGCACGCCCCGGAGAATCAGCATCTGAAATTTTTCCACTATCTGTTCATAGATGGGCCTTCTGTCCTGATAATCTATGACAATCAACCGGATCCCTCCCTTCTCCGTATTAAGTGTACTATTCACCTTAGTACACTTTGAATATAAAAAACATTCTCGTATTTGTCAAGCTCTTATTTGATCCCCATTGCGGACAGGCAGCGCGCCGGTCCGCCTTTCCCCGCCGGTCCAGGGAATATGAAAAAGACGGTACAGCTCACTGTCCTATATATTTCCGCAGATGATCTCCTTAAGCACGGCCACAGCTTCCCGCAGCACATAGTGGGGCACCAGCACACTGCCTCCCGGAGCGGCAATTCCGCAGACATCCCCATATCCTTTTTTCCGCGCGATTTTAAGACTGCGGTACATATGGAAATGGTTGGTGACAATCCCCACCCGCCATTCCTTTTTCCCCTCCCGGGATTTCAGAATTTTCATGGAAAACACAAGATTTTCCAAAGTACTTGTGGAATGTTCCTCCCAAATAAGACGTGTCCCGGAAATGCCATGATGCTCCAGCCATTTTCCCATACACTCTGCTTCCGTAATTTCTTCGCCATAGCCCTGTCCCCCGGAAAGTACCGCCAGCGTTTCGGGATTCTCCTTCAGGTACTTTTCCGCCTCCTGCAGCCTTCCCAAAAGAGCCCGGCTGGGGCTTCTGCCCTTCACCTGGCATCCCAGAACCACCAGCACGTCCAGTCCCATCTTCCCCCGTTTTCCCATGGCAGACAGGACCAGAGCCACAAGTACCAGAAGGACAGCCACGGCCAATGCCATAACCACGCCGACCGCCAGCCAAAATTCCTTTGGAATCCCGGCGGCCGCTTTCTTCCAGAAATCCAGTTTTCTTCCGATGGCGATCCCCCAGAACGCAATTCCCGCGGCCAACCATATCCACAGCAGCGAAACACGGACGCCCGCGTACCGGACACAGGCCCCGTAATATCCCAGACATATCGTTCCCAAAATTCCCAACAGAATACTCATGCACTACCTCTGCAAGCAATGGAAAGCGCGCCGCGCAAACTTTCCATTGTCATAAAAAAGGCGGAAGAGTCACTCCTTCCGCCCGATTGGTGTTTTCTTATTATTTATTTCTTCCACAGCAGAACTTATATTTCTTTCCGCTTCCGCAGGGACAGGGATCATTTCTTCCGATCTTCGCCCCTTTGATTACAGTACCGGACTTTTTCTGCTCCATATACAGGGTTTTCTTCTGCTCGGGAGTGAAAATCTCATCCCACATGGGCAGCTCATACAGCCAGTCGGCTTTGGCGTCCACCATGTTTTTATACAGAAGCTCCTTGTCAAATCCCAGGTTTACCTCGGTGTCCTCCTCCATCTCCTCGATGGGGTTCTTCACTTTCAGGCTGTCGTTGATACCGTCCAGGAAACCGGTCATGGTCATAACGGAAACCTCAAACTTGTCCGCCAGCTCCTTCACAGTGCCGTGTACCACTTCGTCCGGATTTGTAAGCAGCTGCTCATAAATCTTCTTTTCGATTGAAAAATAATTTGCCCAGAACTTCTGGAGTTTCCCCTTATCGGCCTGCTGAGAGTATGCCATATCTCTCCATTTTTTTAATAATCCCATTTATACTACCTTCCTTCACCTGATTATTCGGCCAGAAACGATGC
>DVON01000014.1 GCA_018713585.1 Candidatus Pullilachnospira stercoravium
GTAGTATGAGGGTGATAATGGATGTAAGGAGGAGATTTCCATTTTCAGTCTTTTTCCATTATCCTTCCGGGTACATCCGGAAAATTTTAAAGATCATATTCTGCTGTCTTTTTCTGCTGGTTCTGTCTGACCAGATAAAGATAGAGAATATCGATAAATTCACTCACTGTCGGTTTCTGATCAAGAGGAATCGGACAGATGCTCTGGAGACCGGAACGGCTTTCCGGTCTCCAGCACTGATCAATTACTGTCCGGATATTCCGTTCGATGCAATGAACTTTTGTATGGTATTGGCTCGCGACAGCGGGAAATGCTCCGCGTTCCAGAAAAAGAAGGTAATCTTCATTTTCCAGTGCCAGCGACAGAAGGGATCCCAGATAGCGCCATCCCAGATATGCGCGTTTCAAAAGCAAGATTTCCTGTAAATGTTCCATAATAAAAATTCTCCTTCCCTCATTGGAGAAAATTCCTGCGAGTGTGAGCAATGAATGAAAAAGAGTGAAGCTGCAGGGGAATTTTCCATTCAGAATTCGTATGGTAAAGTTGATAGTTGCGTAACCGGCAAAGCTGCCAGATGGAAGCGGGCTGCCGGTTGAAAAGCAGATAAATGCCGTCATCATAACAGAAAAAGACTGTTGGAAATATCCTCCTATAATGTCTAACGGATTTTATGTATAAATATGTCGCGGGAAAGTGAAAAAAATTAAAAAAATTTTCTCCCCTTGTCTGTCCGGAACGAAGAACCTTATACTTTCATTAGTCATAGCCGAATGGCCATAGAGGTATCCTTTAGGATTTCCTTATATCTGGCCGAATGGCCATAGAGGTATCCTTTAGGATTTCCGCAGGAGGTTTATTTTCATGTACCGGGAGATAAAAGAACTCTTGAAGCTGGCGGCTGTCCATGCGCCGCTGTATGGATTTCTGAAACTGTTTTGTACATTTTTGTCAGCGCTCTTTGTACCGGCAAATGCGCTGCTTCTTCAGCGGATTCTGGACGGTCTTGTGAGCTTTTCCTGTTCCGGCCGGCTGCCAGCCGACTGGTATCGGGATCTGGTCTGGATGGCGGGCCTTCTTCTGGGAGAGGGGCTGCTGACCGGGACGGATGGTCTTCTGGCCGTGCGCTTTGAAATGCAGGTGACAGACCGGCTGGAGACGCGGCTCATGGAAAAACTGAGAAATCTGGAATACAGCCGCATGGAAGAGCCCCAAATACAGGATTTGCTTTCCGGAATTTCACAAAATCCGTCCCGGGAAATCTGCAGCGCTTTCTGGAAGCTGTCGGAGGGGCTCCGGACCGCAGGGACACTGGCCGGCATGCTGGCGATTTATCTATGGAAAGCTTCCGGTCTGGTTCCGGTGTTTGTGCTGTGTATGACACAGATGCTCCGAAAAAACGGCAGGGCAGGGGAACTGTGGTTTGCCCTGTATGAGAAACAGACCCGCAGTCAAAGGCGGGGCAGATATTATGGGAGGCTGCTGACCGGGAAAAACAGCCTGACGGAGTTGAAAATTTTTCAGGCGGTTCCCTATGTTCAAAAACTGTGGGAGCTGAAAAACCGGGAAATCCAACAGGAACAGAAAGGGACGCTGCATCAGATGCTGGCGGCGCTTCTGGGGAAAAGCTTCTGGTCAGTGCTCTGGCTGTTTTCTTCGGTGGCTGTTCTTGCGGCGGGATTTTACCGGGGAACATTATCGGCAGGTACTTTTGCCATGCTGCTGCAGTCCGTGCTGCAGATGGCACAGACGGTCACAGGGCTTTTTGAGGTGTTCGGAAATCTTCCGGAGGAGCTGAAGAAAACCGGCCTTCTGCGAAAATTCCTGATGCTGGAGGAGGAGGAGGAAAAAGCAAAAGACCACCTTTCCGGCCTGGCAGGCAGGATTCAGTTTGACAGGGTCTCCTTTTCTTATCCGCAGAGCCGTCAGCCGATACTGAAAGATCTCAGCTTTACGCTGGATCTGAGGGAAAGAACGGTGCTGGTGGGAGAGAATGGATCGGGAAAAACCACGCTGACTGCACTGATGCTGGGATTGTACCGCCCCACGGAAGGGAGAATTTTGCTGGACGGCAGAGACATCGGCACTTATGGCCCGGAGGAACTGGGGAAGGTGGTGCGGGCGGTTTTTCAGGATTTTGTGCCTTACCAGCTGACGGTTCGGGAAAATCTGGCCTTTGGCGATATGAAATCCCTCAGGCAGGATCAGCGGCTTCGGCAGGCTCTGAGGTGTGTGGGACTGGAGGCAGAGCTGGGTGAAACCCTGGATGCTCCGCTGGGGAAAACAGAAAAAGAAGGAAGAGATCTGTCCGGAGGACAGTGGCAACGTCTGGCGGCAGGACGTTTTTTTCTGGCAGATGATGTCTATATGATACTGGATGAACCCACGGCGGCCCTGGATCCTCTGGGGGAGGAACATTTGCATCAGATGTTGTGCCGGGCGGAAGAGACCCGCCGGAGGGGATTTCTGCTGATCGCCCACCGTCTGTCGCACGCTTTGACGGCAGACCGGATTCTGGTGCTGGCGGACGGGAAAATTGCGGAGCAGGGAAGCCATCAGGAGTTGATGGAGGCGGGCGGTATGTATTGTTCCATGTTCCGGCAGCAGGCGCAATGGTACGGGGAATAGGAGGATGGGATGAGCACATGGAAAATGGTGATACGCTCCGGAAAAGAGCTGATGCAGATTCAGCCATTGGTACAGATCCTTCAATGGTTGTGTATGGCGGGGCAGTCGGCGGCTGCGGCAGCAGTTACATGGCTGACCGCCAGGCTGATCGGCGCGCTGTCAGGCTCCTCACCGGCAGGGGCAGGCTGGCTGCTGTTGTTTGTAGAAATCTGTGGGCTGCTGCTGTTTTCGGAATTGGCCAACAGTATTTTTTATTACTGTATGGTCTGTGGGGATGCCGCCGCAGCGCGTACTTTGGAACAAAAGCTGGGGGAAAAAGCGGCGGCGCTTCCCCTGCTGGTGATGGAAGATGAGCAGGTGCTGAATCAACTGCAGCGGGCAAAGAGCAGTATCGAACAGGGGCGTTTTTCCGAACTGTTGCTTTCGGTGGAAAATCTGGCGGCGGAGGGATTGAAAACGCTCGGGCTGTTGGCGGTGCTTATGGCTTTCCACCCGGCGCTGGCGGCGATTTCCATGGGAAGTGTTCTTCCCCGGTTTGTGACGCGGCTGCTCAGGGGAAAGGAATTTTACCGGCTGAAGCGGTTTCAGGCCCCGCTGGAACGGAAGCGGGAATATCTGTACGGACTGTTCGCCAATCCCCGTGCCGTCCGCGAAATGCGTCTGTACGGGACGGCCGGTTATCTGGAAAAAAAGCTTTGGGCGGTGCGGGATGAAAGAAACCGGCAGGTATGGGAATTCCGGAAAAAAGATGTGAGAAGTATGACAGGGTGTGAACTGATCTGCCGCGGCGGATATCTGGGAAGTATCTTACTGACCATCTGGCTGGCGGTTGAAGGGCAGGTGGATTTTGGAATGGCCGCCGCTGCGCTGGGATCCTTTTCGGCGTTTCAGACCTCCGCCGGATATTTTCTGGTGAGTCTGGGAAGAATGCCGGAATGTGTGGCATTTGTCAGTGACTACTACAGTTTTATGGATCTTCGCGAAGAGGAGAACGGCACGGAAAAATTTCCGGCGGATTTTGACGCCATTACGGCAAATCAGGTATGGTTTTCTTATCCCGGCACCAAGGCTGCGGCACTTCGCGGCGTTACGTTTTCCGTGAGAAAAAATCAGACGGTGGCCATCGTGGGAGAGAACGGAAGCGGAAAAACCACGCTGGCAAGGCTGCTTCTGGGGATTTATCAGCCTGCGGGCGGGGAAATCCGTTATGGAGGCCAGCAGCTGGAGCAAACAGACCGGAACGATTTTTATGGAAATGTGTCCGTCCTACTTCAGGATTTTGTGCGGTATGAGCTGAGCGCCAGAAAAAATGTGGGAATCAGCAGATGGGAGGCTCTGGAAGAGACTGCGGAAATTGATGAACTTCTGGAAAGGGCTGGCCTCGTAGATCTGGCCGGCAGTGAAAGACGGGAGATGGTGCTGGGAAAAGAATTCGGTGACCGCACCCTTTCCGGAGGCCAGTGGCAAAGACTGGCTCTGGCCCGCTGCATGTTCCGCAAAGGGAATATCCTGCTGCTGGATGAGCCCACGGCGGCCCTGGATCCTGTGGCGGAAACAGAGATTCTGAACCTGTTTCTGGAACTGTCCCGGGGAAAAACCGCTGTGATTGTCTCGCACAGAATCGGAATCTGCCGGAAAGTGGACAGGATTATCGTCATGAAAGATGGACAGGTGGCGGAAATGGGAAACCATGAGACGCTGCTGGGCATGAGGGGCGAGTATTATCGTCTGTACATGGCACAG
>DVON01000166.1 GCA_018713585.1 Candidatus Pullilachnospira stercoravium
ATTCTCACCAAGCTGGACGGAACCGCCAAGGGAGGAATCGCCGTGGCCATTCAGTCAGAGCTGGATATCCCGGTGAAATATATCGGTGTGGGAGAGAGCATCGATGACCTGCAGAAATTTGACGCCGATCACCAGTACCACGGACCGCCGGTTTTCAAACTCATATGCCGTATCCCCCACTTTCATCTGCTGCTTGATACTGTCAATCAACAGTTGCTTGCACTCAGAGGGTTCTTTGATCTTCCGCTCTGCCACTTCCTTTTTCAGATTTTCAATAATGGCAGTAGTGGTGGAAATACCGATATCCCCCATCACCAGAATTTCCTCGATTTCCTCGTAGAAATCCTCATCGATACTGGAAAAACCGCTGAAGATCGAATCAATGCCTGCTACGATATTATTTCTTGTTTTCGCCAGGCCGTCCACCAGCCGTCTGAAAAATCCTCTCTTTTCCTCTCCCATATAAATTCCTCATTCCTTTTGAATTGATGTAAACAGTTCTACTTATCCAGCTGATTCTCGATCAGGTTGACGGATACCAGCGTGGACACTCCTTTTTCCTGCATGGTGATTCCATACAGACGGTCTGCCGCGTTCATGGTACCTCTTCTATGTGTTATAATAATAAACTGTGTATTTTTTGTCAACTTGTGAAGATACTGAGCGAATCTGGTAACGTTGGAATCATCCAGAGCCGCCTCGATCTCATCCAGAAGACAAAAGGGTGAAGGTTTCAGATTCTGGATGGCAAACAGAAGGGCAATGGCCGTCAGTGCTTTCTCACCGCCGGAAAGCTGCATCATATTCTGCAGCTTTTTCCCGGGCGGCTGAGATATGATACGGATTCCTGCCTCCAGAATATCTTCGTCCTCGGTAAGCTCCAGAGTTCCTTTCCCGCCGCCGAACAGCTGCTTGAATACCCGGTCAAACTCCTGGCGGATCTGAGCAAATTTCTCGGTAAACTGCTTCCTCATTCCTTCGTCCAGCTCTGTGATAATGCCCTTTAAGGTCTCCGCCGCTTTCACCAGATCCTCGTGCTGGCCGCTGAGGAAAGTATGTCTCTCCAGAAGTTCTTTGTACTCTTCGATGGCATTCACATTCACATTTCCCAGCTTCCGGATCTCATCCTTCAGCCTTCCGATCTGCTGGCGAAGCTGGTTTCTGTCCCCGGCCTCTTCCATCTGATACTCTCTCGCCTGTCCGGGTGTCATCTGATATTCCTCCCAAAGATAATCCGTCTGGGCATCCTGACGCTCCTCCAGCTTTTCCCGCTGGCTGGTAAGGCGGAAACATTCCTTATCCATCAGATTCACCTGCTGGGAAAGTTCATCCCGTCTGGCGAAAAAGCTCTTGTGCCGCCGGTTCAGCTCTTCCTTTTCCTTCTGGCTTTGTGAGGCCTGTTCTTCATCCTCCCTGAGAATCCGTTCTGCCTCCCGGATGGCGGCAAGCGTTTCCTGAATATGTGCCTCTTTCTGAAGAATCTCCTCCTCCTGCTGCTGGCTGGAACCGGCAATTTCTTCCTGTTCCTGCCTGAGCGCCGCTTCCTCCTGCGCGATACGCTCCATATTCTGCCGGATGAATGTCTGCTTCTGCTCCAGGGAAGCATATTCCACCTGCAGCCGGCTGCTTTCTTTCACAAACGTCTCTTCCCTGTCCTGCCTCTCCTCCAGCAGCTTCTGCTGTTCCTCCACCGCCTGCTGCTGCTGTTTTTCCCGATCCTGGTAACGACTGATCTCTTCCTCAATAGAACTGCTGTTTCGGCGAATCTCCTGAATCTGGTCTTCAATTTCCCGTCCTTCCGACCGCAGGGAACCGTATCCGGTACGGATCTGGCGAATCCTGCTCTCTGCCTGAGAAATCCCCAGCTTCTCCGTGTTCTGCTCAAGCTGCTTCTTCTGAAGCTGCTCCATCAGCCGGCTCATCTGTTCCCGGAGCACATTCCGCTGCTTCCGGTGGGAAGCCACCGACTCCTGCGCCTTTTTCAAATCCTCAGCCAGCGCCTTCACGCTGCCTTCCAGTTCTTCGATCTCCCGTCTCCTGCCCAGCAGGTTGCTGCTGCTGCGGAACGCGCCTCCGGTCATGGAACCGCCGGGACTTAAAGATTCTCCCTCCAGGGTAACAATCCGCAGCGTATGATGATATTTCTGGGCAATGGCAATGGCATGATCGATATGATCCACTACCAGAGTTCTACCCAGAAGCTGGGACAACAGAACCCGATATTGAGCTTCCGCTTCCACCAGCGTGTCCGCCAGTCCGATCACTCCCGCCTCTTTCAGGGCGGCAGGTGTGGAAAAGCTGTTTTTCTTCATGTTGGTCAGCGGCAGGAAGGTTGCCCTTCCGTACCGGTTCTTTTTCAAAAATTCAATCAGATGCTTTGCGGTCTGCGCATTATCTGTGACAATATTCTGAATACTGCCTCCCAGAGCAGTCTCCACCGCAGTCTCATACTTTTTCTCTGTCCTGATCAGATCCGCCACCACGCCGTGAATCCCCTGTCTGCGGTTTTTCTGCTCCATCACCCGGCGGATGCTGCTGCCATAGCCGTCATACCGCTCAGCGATATTTTTCAGAGATTCCAGCCGGGACGCCTCCCGGTGGTAAGCCGTCTGTCCCACTTCCATCTGACGCATCTGCTCGTCGATCTGCCGTCCCAATGCCTGCACCTGGGTTTCCGCCTTCCGGTACTCCCGGTTCAGGCCGTCCAGCTCCTCACTGATTTTCGTGAACTTCTCCCGGTGCCCTGCTATGATCTCTTCCTGCTCCGATTCCTCACTTTTCAGTTTCAGGATCCGCTGGCTCAGCTCAGCCTTACGGATCCCGATCTGTTCCAGCATGGCGTCGTACCGCTGCATCTTTCCTTTGGTCTGCGCCCGCTGATTCAGGATCTGGATCAGCTCATTTTTTCCGGCATCAATTTTCTCCATGCAAATCCGGATCTCCTCCCGGAGATTATCCAGTTTTTCCTGCTGTTCTTTACGCCTGAGCGCAGCCTCATCGAGAAGCGTCTGCTGCGTATTCCGCTGATTTTCAAAATCCTCCATCTCCCGGCGGCGTTTTTCAAGTTCCTGAACAATAGTCTCCTGTCTTAGCCGGTAATGATCTGTGCTGACCCTGGAAGCGCGGATCTGCTCCTGATACAGCTTGACACTGTTTTCCAGCTCCTGCTTTTTCAAAGCGTTCTGAGAAGCCTGCCGGGTCGCCTGGCGAATTCTCTCGTCCAGCTCCTCAATACTCTTTTCCAGCTCTTCATACTCCGCCTTAGTTCTCTCAAAGTCTCCTCTGGTCTGTTCCAGCTGTTCCTTTGCCAGTGCCAGCTTCTCATCTACCTGACCCATCTGCTCCCGGATATGCCCCGTTTCCAGAAGAAACATATTCACATCCAGATTTTTCAGTTCTTCTTTTTTCTTCAGATAGATCCTGGCCGTCTCTGACTGACGTTCCAGAGGTCCCAGCTGGCGGGTCAGTTCGGAAAGAATGTCCGTCACCCGGACCAGATTTCCTTCTTCTTCTTCCAGCTTTTTCAATGCGGTATTTTTCCGCCGCTTAAACTTCACAATACCGGCCGCCTCGTCAAACAGTTCCCTCCGTTCCTCAGGCCGCCCGCTGAGAATCTTGTCGATCTGTCCCTGCCCGATAATGGAATAACCTTCTTTTCCGATACCCGTATCATAAAACAGCTCATTGATATCTTTCAGGCGGCAGGGAGATCCGTTAAGAAGGTATTCGCTCTCACCGGATCGGTACAGTCTCCGGGTAACAGTCACTTCCTCATAGGAAATATCCAGCTTATGGTCGGAGTTATCCAGAGTGATGGCAACGGAGGCAAAGCCCAGCGGTCTCCTGGTTTCCGTACCGGAAAAAATTACATCCTGCATATTACCGCCGCGAAGCTGTTTTGCGCTCTGCTCTCCCAGCACCCAGCGTACCGCGTCGCCAACATTGCTCTTGCCGCTGCCGTTGGGGCCTACAATACCCGTGATTCCATTATGAAATTCAAATACGATTTTATTGGCAAAGGATTTGAAGCCCTGTACCTCAATACTCTTTAAATACATACGTCACCATCCTGCTGTTTCATTTTGCAGATGGCATGGTAGGCGGCCGCCTGCTCGGCTGCTTTTTTGCTGTGCCCCTTTCCCTCACCAAAACATACTTCTCCTACCCATACCTGGGCCAGAAAGGTTTTATTGTGATCGGGTCCTTCTTCCCCGGCAAGACGGTAGGAAATCTCCCCCGAAAGATTCCCCTGCACCATCTCCTGGAAGATAGTCTTGCTATCGAAAAAGAGCTTTTTATGTTCTATATCATTCAATACAAAACGCCGAATAAAATCTTTTGCATTAGCAAATCCACCATCCAGATAAATAGCTCCGATCAGTGCTTCCAGCGCATCCGATACGATGGAATCTCTTCCCCTTCCGCCGGTCAGCTCCTCTCCCTTTCCCATGCTCAGATATTCCCCCAGATCTAGCTGTCTTGCGCAAAGAGCCAGAGTAGGTTCGCAAACCAGACTGGCCCGCAGGCGCGTCAGTTCTCCCTCCGGCATCCGCGGATCATTCTGATAAAGGAACTCGCTGCTGGCCAGCTCCAGAACCGCATCGCCCAAAAATTCCAGCCGCTCGTTGCACTCCAGCCGGTCCATCCGGTGCTCGTTGGTGTAGGAACTGTGACGCAGCGCCATCTGAAGCAGACGGCGGTTTTCAAACCGATATCCTATTTTTTCTTCAATTTCTTTCCAGTCTCTCATAGCTTCTCCTTACTCTGTACTCCGCATTCTCTATCGGACAGCTCACGGCAAATCCATTCGACGGTCTCCGGGCTTATCGCTCAGAAACAGTAAGGGGACGCTTTCACATCCCCTTACCGTTTTATCCGACAATATTCCGGATCGCCTGTACCGCATCTCCAACCGACACGATTTTTTCTGCCTCCTCCGGGTCAATTTCAATATCGAATTCCTCTTCCACTCCCATCAGGATCTGGAACACATCCAGGGAATCCGCCCCCAGATCATCCACGAAGGTGGTCTCCATCGTCACCTCCGAAGTATCCACATTCAATACATCAGCGATAATGGCCTGCAGTTTTTCCAGTTCCATCTTTCACGCCTCCTCTTTTTTCTCCGTTGTAATGTGATCCCTGATCTTCCCGCAGATATCTTCCCTGGTAAAGGTAATACACTGCAGGATAGAATTATGGATCTCCTGGGCTTTGGAGCTGCCATGGCTTTTCACCACAAGACCTTTCAGTCCCAGAAGCGGCGCCCCGCCATACTGGCTGGCATCGAAGGACTTCAGAGTTTCCTTCAGGGCAGGTTTCACCAGAAGCGCACCGATTTTGCTGCGCAGTGTGGACATCATACCGCTTTTCACCTTGGAAATCAACGTGCTCCCCACTCCCTCATACAGCTTGAGAATCACATTTCCCACAAAAGCTTCACAGACAATCACATCGCAGACGCCTTTGGGAATATCCCTGGCCTCCACGTTTCCGATGAAGTTGATATCCTCACATTCCTTAAGCAGAGGAAAAGTCTCCTTCACCAGCGCGTTGCCCTTTTCTTCCTCCGCCCCGATATTTACCAGTCCTACCCGGGGGTTTTTGATACCCACCACATTCTCCATGTAAATGGAACCCATGCGGGCAAACTGAACCAGATGGGAGGCTCTGGCGTCCACATTGGCGCCGCAGTCAATCAAAAGCGCCACCCCGTTGGCTGTGGGAATCAGCGGCGCCAACGGCGCCCGCTCCACACCCCTGATCTTGCCCACCAGTACCTGGCCGCCCACCAGAACAGCTCCTGTACTTCCGCAGGACACAAATGCGGATGCCTCTCCCTGGCGCACCAGTTTCAGCGCCTTCACCAGGGAAGACTCCTTTTTTTTCTGAATGGCTTTCACCGGGGGCTCCCCTGTCTCAATTACCTCCGGGGCATCCACCACCTGAATCCGGTCAGCAGGATACGTATACTTATCCAGCTCCTGCCGGATCAGGCTTTCCTTTCCCACCAGCCAGACAAACAGTTCCGGGCTGTCATTGACTGCGTCCACCGCGCCTTTCACCGGTTCCTGGGGCGCATAATCTCCTCCCATGGCATCCACTGCCACTTTTATCCATTCGCTCATGATGTTTCCTTCCTTTTCCTTGGGTCTTGCTCCAATGCATAAAAACTATATTTATGATACTAGACATTGGTCTAAATTGCAAGCATAAGAAAGAATCAGGCTTTCCATTGTCACGAATGAATAAACCGGGGGAATCTCTTCCCCCGGCTCTTTACTGCATCACGCCGTCCGAACCCAGATGATATCCGTCCACATCGGTATCACGGGCCATCGTACCGTCATCATTCAGATAATACCATTTATCTCCGTCCTGGAACCATCCGGTGCGCATATAGCCATTCTCATCAAAGGCATACCACTGGCCGTCTATCTCCTCCCAGCCGTTGGTGGTGTAACTGCCGTCCGCATGCTCATACCACCAGCCGCCGTCTCCCTGCTGCCAGGTACCGCCGGCACTGGAGGTTTCCTGCGTCTGGGTTTCGGCGGAATCACCGGACTCCTGGGTCGCGGCAGCCGTATCCTCCTGGGATGTTTCCTCCACAGTCACTGATTTAGTGGCGCTGGTGGTCATCTGAATGGCATTGTCCACCGTATTGGTAATCACCACATAATAATATATCGTTCCCGGCTCTGTTGTGGGCGGCGTAAAGGACGCACCGGTCTCTCCTTCCAGCGCGGTTCCTCCTCCGTTGGAATCCACATTATTGGAATACCACTGATAGGAAAGTGTGCCTCCGTCGCTGACAGAAGCCTCCACGGTGATAGGCTCCGCCTCCGCGTTCATGGCGTAGGTCACCGGATCCCCCGGTCCTGCGGTGATGGAAGGTACCTCCACACTCTCATCTACCACCGGCGTCTCTTCCTGTGCCGTCTGCGTCTCCTCCTCCGTACTTTCCTCCTGGTTTTCCCCATTCCAGAGAATACCCAGCGTTTCCCGGAAAGAGCATCCGGCCAGCATGGGCATACAACAGAACACCATACCTGCAAGCAGTCCTTTTGTCATCCGTTTCATCGTGAATTACCCCTTTTCAAGTCTGATCTTATTGTCCCTCTTTACTGGTAAATGTTACAATTTCATTGCAACTTTGTTTCATATTATAACACAGACTCCCCCTGCCGTCAATCAAAAGGCTTTTTTACATCTGAGACATCACAAAAATATCGTAAATTGCCCGGATCGCCGTCTCAAAATCCCGGTTTTCAACACCAATTATGATATTCATCTCACTGGATCCCTGATCGATCATTTTCACATTAACATGCGCGTGAGCCAGCGCCGCGAAGATCCGCGCCGCAGTTCCGCGGTTTCTTCTCATGCCTCTGCCCACCACGGCAATCAGCGCCAGATCAGATTCCAGATCAATAAAATCGGGATTTACTGCCCGGTGGATGCCCGCGATGATATTCTGCTCCTTACTTTCGAACTCTGACTGATGCACATAAACCGTCATGGTATCAATTCCGGAAGGCATATGCTCGAAGGAGAGCTCGTTCTCTTCAAACACTTCCAGAACTTTTCTTCCGAAACCGATCTCCCCGTTCATCATGTCCTTTTCAATATTAATGGAAGCAAACCCTTTCTTTCCCGCGATGCCTGTGATCGTATATTTCGGTTTATTACAGGTGCTTTCCACAATCATGGTTCCCGGATCCAGCGGCCGGTTGGTATTGCGGATATTAATGGGAATCCCCTCCTTGCGGATAGGGAAAATAGCGTCTTCATGCAGCACAGTGGCCCCCATATAGGAAAGCTCTCTGAGCTCTTTGTAGGTTATGGTGGAAATCACCGCCGGATTGTCCACTATCCGGGGATCTGTCACCAGAAATCCGGAAACATCCGTCCAGTTCTCATAAATATCTGCCTGGACCGCCCGGGCCACAATGGAACCTGTCACATCAGAACCTCCTCTGGAAAAGGTTTTCACCTTTCCATCCCAGGAAGATCCGTAAAATCCGGGGATCACCGCCCGCTCCACTTCCGCCAGCTTCGCGCCAAGACATTCATCGGTCCGTTCAAGATCCAGATTGCCTTTCTTGTCAAAGAAAATATACTGTGCCGAATCCAGAAATTCATAACCCAGATACTCTGCCATCACAATTCCGTTCAGATACTCTCCCCGGGACGCGGCGTAATCCTCTCCCGCCTGATTTTCAAAAGCCTCCCGGATAACAGCAAACTCATCATCCAGCGTCAGAGAAAGAGACAGACCCTCTATGATCTCCTGATACCGCTTCTGAATCAGAAACAGTTTCTTTTCAATAGACTCTCCTGCCGCTGCTGCCCGGTAACAGTCATACAGCATATCCGTCACCTTGATATCCGCGTCATACCGTTTGCCCGGAGCAGAAGGGACCACATATCTGCGGCCCTCATCAGACCGGATAATATCGCCCGCCTTCTTAAACTGTTCTGCACTTGCCAGAGAACTTCCTCCAAATTTTACTACTTTTTTCATAATATCCTCCTGTATCCATAACCGGTTTCCCGCTGAACTGTTACGATTATATACCATAACCCGCAGGTTTGCCAGCAATTTCAGAAAAAAAGCAGAAAAACACGGTTCCTCCGCGGCGGTTTTATCCTGTCAGTGAAGATTCTCCAGTTCTTTTTCCCGTTTTCTTCTCCTGATCCGTTCGCCTCCCTTATTATATACATAAAAGGATCCTACCAGCACACGGTTCAGCTTACCCAATTTATCCTTGGTCGTCCGGTCATACCGTGTTCCCCCGCATGAAATATAGGGGGTGGATTTCACATAACGGATCAGATCCGATTCACACCGGATATCATCCGGAAGGCTGGTATAACCCATTCCAATACAGTCCGGCCGATGAGCATCGCTGCCTCCAAAGCCGGGTTTATGGTACATACGTGCCAGCTGTCTGGCCTTCTCATTGGACTCCTCCGATTCGCAGGCGTTAAAAATCTCCACAAAATCAAACTGATTCATCAGACTTTTGATCCGCTCCTCATGGAACTTTTTCCTGGCCTGTGTTTTCATCAGACTGAGATATTTCTCCCCATAGGGATGCGCCGGTCCCACAATCCCGCCGTAATGGTGAACCGTCATAAGAAGAATCTGGGCGGGAAGTCCCCGCAGCTCCAGAAGCTTCAGCTTCACTCCTTCCGGCATAATCACCAGCATATGGCCGCAGTCAATGGTATCATATTCAACACCCTTGAGCACCACAAAATCCGTATAAGTTTTTCCCTTTATAGAGTCTCTCCATTCCCGGTAACCATTATAAGAGTTATGATCGGATACCAACATGCCGCCAAAGCCTTTTTCTTTCAATACCCGAATATATTCCTCTATCATCACTTTGCCGTCCATGGATCCCTCCTTGGTGTGGCAGTGCATATCGAACTTCATACCCTCACCTCTTTGTCTTTTGATTCGATGTTTATATTATAACCTATTTTCATCCGGTATACAAATAAAAACCTTGTTAAATATAACTAACCATCAAATATAACTTCACCGCAAAATATGGGTAGCACCGGCGGTAATGCTACATTCCGCGCCAATAGGGATGGCCCTGGAGTCAGGTCCGTGACCTGCCAGACGCGTGAATGCCACCGGAAGCCGGAGATCCTGTACCGCGTCTGCCACCAGCTGTCTTATATTCGGGCAGGCCTTTGACGCTTCCAGTTCCGTAAAGGTTCCCAACAGCAGGCCGCGGATCCTGGAAAACACTCCCATCTGGCGAAGCTGCGCAAGAAGCGATGCCGTAACGCCGACACCTCCGCCCAGGCTTTCCAGAAACAGCAGCTTTCCGGTCAGATCGGGAAAATAATCCGTTCCTGCCAGCTTCAGAAAGCAGCGGATATTTCCTCCCAGTATAATTCCTTCCATCCGGCTGCCCTGAAAAAACTCCCAGTCATCGGGGAACAGGCTGTTCCCCCCGTTCAGAACGGTATCCGAAAACCGGAGCTCCTGATCCTCTCCCTGCTCCCGCGCCAGATTTCTGGCCTGATACAGGAAGCCACAGTTTCCTGTTTTGCTCCATACAGCGTTCAGCATTACCGTCAGATCACTGTACCCCCAGAACGGCTTTCGGCACGCCCGGATAACTTCAAAATCAAGATACTCCAGAATCTGATTTGCCAGATTGCCTCCGCTCACATCCAGAATCATACGGATTCCGGGATCCCGGTAGCAATCCATCAGAATCCTGGCCCGCTGAGCAGCCGTTCCTGAAAAAATCGTTTCTCCTCTGGCCAGAAACGGACTCACCACCGGTTCCAGACCCATGCCCATCAGTTTCCGGCACAGCAGGCTGGTCTGCCGGCAGGCCTCTTCACCCAGGCCGTCCGAGCAGCATACAATGGCTGCCTGTCCCTTCTTTTTTCTGTACTCCATAGGGTACATTCCTCCTTTTACCGTTGCAGGATGTCCATATATCCATAAAGTTATAATTTACTTTCAGCGCCGCAGCGGGTTGATACGCCGTCCTGCAATTATCAGCAGAATCACTGACAGCAGCAACTGTACGGCGATAGCCGCCGGCAACATATGCCGCACCCCGGGATCCTGGGCGAAATCACCGAAACAGCAGCAGACATTGATCAGTTCACTGCCGCT
>DVON01000167.1 GCA_018713585.1 Candidatus Pullilachnospira stercoravium
CGGAAAAGAGAACTGCCGGCAGGCACGATATCTGTTTTGGAAAATGCAGCGAGGATAGAGAATGTCTGGGAAGATGATAGCGTAGAAGAAGTTATTATATTGAAACTGGCGGAAAGACTTCATAATATGCGTACGGCACAATTTGTTACAGAACAGCAGAGAAAGCAAAAGGCCAGAGAAACTATTGGTCAGATTCTTCCAGTGGCGAAAAAGATGGGAAATGCCAGACTTACAGCGGAACTACAAGAACTTTCCGTAAAGTATTTGTGCGAAGGGGATTAAGAACAACAGAATGATCTGATATGAAAAACAGGGCTGGCAAAGCCAGCCCCCAATCTTACTGCAGAGCAGATTTCAGCGCCTGCGCCAGCTGATCCGGGCAGGAAGTGCTCTTAAAGCCGCACTGGATACCCTCCAGCCGTTTGATCACTTCATTGGCATCCTGTCCCTCAATCAGGGAGCAGATGCCTTTAAGGTTGCCGTTGCAGCCGCCCACGAAGGACACATTGTGTACTTTTCCGTCTACAAGATCAAAGTTGATTTCTTTGGAACATACGCCTTTTGTTTTGTATACCATAGTAATTCCTCCTATCCTCACCCATTATAGCAGATCCTTTCCGGCCTTTCCAGCAGGATTTGACAGAAATCGATGTATTTGTGTTTCATTCAAATTTCTGTTCCTTCTACTGTTCCGCGAGATGTCCTGCTGCATTTGTAGCGGGACCCCGTATCGGCTGCCGTGAATCCGAAAGGCTTATTGCATGACTTTCCGGATATCCCTAATGGCAGATAATTACCGGACCAGTTCTGTCCGGGTGTTTCCCAGTGCCCGCTCCCCGCGGATCTGGTATCTGCTCAGCACAAGTGAGATGCACAGCAGAGCCAGGAAGAAGCCCAGCTGTATAAGAAGTCCGGTGAAAACCGGCCGAAGCTGTTCTGCGGAATAGCCGGACAGGTGAAAGATTCCATCAGCCGTGGTGCTGTACCAGTAAGACGGAAGAAAGCGGCCCACATGGATGACATTTTCACCCAGAAGATCCAGGGGAACAAAGACGCCGCCCAGGAAGCTGAGAATCAGCGCTGCAATATTTGCCGCCGCGTTCTGAATATTGGGATTGCGGATAAAATGGCTGCATACCAGCGCGCCGGCCATGGCTGTCAGGGAGGCCAGCAGCGAGTTGCACCAGATCAGCAGCAGGGAAACCGGTTCCATGGCCAGGGTGGATTTCCAGTCAATGAGAAACGCGCAGAAACTGGTGAAAATCCAGATCCCCAGAGAAATCAGGAGAGCAGCCAGCCATTTCTGCAGACCGGAGGCCATGGGGGAAAGAGGGCTGATATTGTTCCGCATGCGGATCTCCAGACGGTTGAAGGGAATAAAAATGGCACTGACGCACAGCATGATCACCACCACCAGAATGTAATATTCGATTACGGTAAACTGCTGAAAGAATGTGCTGATGCTGGTGGCGCGTCCATCGGACAGCAGATGTACCGGGGCTTCCGTGAGGGAAATCTGCAGGGCAGTCTCCGCAGCCTGCTGCAGATCGGAGATTCCCGGAGTCCCCATACAGAGGGACAGGGTATCCAGATAGCTCTGGAGAAGAAACTGCACATAATATCCGGAAGCACTGTTCGGTTTGGCGGAAAAGGAAATATTTTCCGGATTTCCGTCTTTCAGAGAAGAGGCGAATCCCCCGGGTATGATGAGGATGGCATTGGTGCTGTCGAAGAACAGTGCATCCTGCAAAGCCTCTGTCTCATCGGCAATGGATACTTCCTGGCCGAAGTGATTCAGGTAAGACCGGATACTGTCCGCAAGCGCGGGATTGTCGTCCCGGTCAATCAACGTATAATGAAAATTAGAATTTTCAAATCCCTGATGATCCGATTCACCGGAGGACATCTGGCCCGCCACAATGCCGATGGCTGCAAACATCAGATTATACAGAAGAATCAGAAGCAGATTTTTGCGGATGATTTTCATGCAGGCGCTAAATACTTTCATATTGCTGCCTCCTTTCGAAAATGAGGATAATCACAAGAAGCACTGCCGCCATTACTGCGAGAATTCCGATGTTCTGGAAAAATCTTCCATAGTTATCGTAATAGTACAGGCAGTAGAAGGCGTCCGCGATCCGGGAAGCCGGATTAATCAGGGCCAGTATCGGACAATGGGTCTGGATCTGATAACTGATTCCCTCCAGCATCAATCCTGCCAGGAAGGAACAGATCATGGTGACGATGATGACAATTCCGGTTTTTACCCCTTCCGAAAGCCGGTTGGTGATGGAGATGGCGGCTCCGAACAGGAGCCCCACCAGCGTGCCGCAAAAGCAGGTGAGAAGCACCATCGGCCATTTGCCGCCGAAGTCCACATCCAGAACCACGGCCATATACAGGACAGAGAGTCCGACGCTCATAAAGCTGACGGTCAGATAGGCCAGCAGATCCACCAGCAGGGAAAGCAGCGGACGCTGCGGAGCCACACACCGCCGCGCGCCCACGGCGGACAGGTTGGCCTGCCTGAGTTCCACCGCCACATTGCCCAGAAAACCCGCATAAAGACAAACCATTGCCAGAAGCGAGTAGAAGTAAATAACGGTGCCACTGACAGAGCGATCCCCGGATACATTATCCACGGAAATGGATGTGTCAGAATTTCCGGTAAAAAGCGTCTGTATGGAGGAGGGATCCGCACCGGCGTCCAGAAGACTCCGGATCTGAAGATACCTGGTGAGAATGCTGCGCAGAATCGTCTGGCTGGTACCGCTTTCCTGTACCGTGAGAAGCGGGCTGCCGTTCTCCATGGAAATATATCCGTCAACGGCCCCATCTCTCAGCAGATCCTCTGCCTCCTGCGTGCCGGAGACCTTTTTCAAATCCAGCAGTGCATTTTCGCCGGATCCCGAGAGCTCTTCCAGAACCGACAGCAGCACATCGGCTTCCCCGTCGGATGTTTCTGCCCAGGCCACAGAGATTTGCTCCAGCTGTCCCTCTTCATCCAGAGAGCCAAAGGCAAAATAAAATAAGGTGGAGAGAATAATGGGAAATAGAAACATCCAGACAATGGCCATTTTATTTCGCAGACAGATTTTTACAATTTTAATATAGCTGTTCATGTCCGTATCCACTCCTTTCCGGGAATCAGTCCCGCAGTTCTTTTCCGGTGATGGCCAGGAATACGTCGTTGAGGGTGGGCGGTTCCGAATAGACCCGTCCGGGATGAATCTGCTGTTCTTTCAGAAGATCAAGGATGGTGATCATGCCGAAACCATTGGCGCGGCAGCGGACGTCCAGATTCCCGTCCCGGAAAACAGCCTGCCGGACGCAGGGCAGTTCCTGAAGCTCTTTCAGCACTCCGTCCGGAAGTTCCGGCAGTTCCATACGGATTTTCTCATCGGCGGCAATCATACCCTTCAGTTCTTCCTTGGTTCCCACCGCCAGGGGCTTCCCCTTATCCATAATCATGATTCTGCTGCAGAGCTGTTCGATTTCTTCCATATAATGGGATGTATATACAATGGTGGCGCCCTCCCGGTTCAGTCTTCGAATTCCCTCCAGGATGTGATTTCTGCTCTGCGGATCCACTGCCACAGTGGGTTCATCCATGAAAATCAGCTTCGGCTTGTGAGCGATGCCGCAGGCAATGTTCAGCCTCCTTAACAGTCCGCCGCTGAGTTTTTGCGGATAGAACTTCCTGTATTCCTCCAGACCGGAGAATTCCAGCGCCTCGCTGACGTATTCGTTCCGCTGCTGCCGGTTCCGGATGTAAAGTCCGCAGAAATAATCGATATTTTCCCATACGGTCAGCTCCTGGAACACGGCGGCATTCTGAAATACAACGCCGATCTGCCGTTTCAGATCGTAAGCGGTTTCCGACATGGGTTTTCCAAAAAGAAAAATCTCTCCTTTATCAAAGGTGAGCAGGGAAAGCATACAGTTGATGGCGGTGGTTTTTCCGCTGCCGTTTGGCCCCAGCAGGCCGAAGATTTCCCCGTCGCTGACTTCCAGGGAAAAATGATCGAGAGCAATAAGGCTGCTATAACGTTTTACAAGATTGTGTACCTTTATCATATAAAAACAGACTCCTTTCTACGGTGCTAATATAAATTATAGAGGAACAGACGCTGCCCGGACAGTGAACCCTGTCACAATCTGACATGACAAATGTCATATTTCCGGGCCAAACTTTTCATTTTTCCGGGGATATGTTAAAATGAAAACGGAATTTTCCGGGAGGATTGCCCATGAAGCAGATGATGACTGAAAAAATTCTGATATTCCTGTTATGCATGATACCCGCAGCCCGCCAGTCATCGGCAGAACGGGTGGGCGCGCTGCTGTTTGCGGTGTCCTGGGCCTGTCTGTCGCTTCTTGTCCGGGAAAAACAGCAGAAGATCATGATTGTGGTTTACGCGGCTCTCTGTCTGGCAGGGAAGGACGGCCTGTTTTTTCTGCCGGTGTTTTTCTACGATGCGGCGGGAGGCAGGGACAGACGTTTCCTTTTGGCCAGGGATCTGCCGGCTGCAGCGGCGGTGGCGGCCGTTTCGGCGGTGGCCGCCGGAGAATCTCTTTTCCTGTGGTGGTATCTGCTGCTTCTGCTGGCGCTGGCCTTCTGGCTGCGGCGGCGGTGCGATGAGAGACTTGCGCTGGAGGAGAGGTTTCATTCTTATCGTGACCTTACTGCAGAACAGTCGGATATCCTGAAGGAAAAGAACAGGGAACTGATTGACCGTCAGGATTATGAGATTGAATTGGCCACGCTCAATGAGAGAACCCGCATTGCCAGGGAGATTCATGACAATGTGGGGCATCTGCTGACCCGGTCCATTCTCCAAGTCAGCGCCCTGCAGGTAGTGATGAGAAACGAGAACATCATGGCGGTACCTCTGGCAGAGCTGAAGGATTCTCTGGAAGATGCCATGGACAATATCCGGAGCAGCGTACATGACTTACACGATGATGCCCTGAATCTTGAGCTGTCTCTCAGGTCCCTGACAGACTCCTTTTCTTTCTGCCCGGTAAGACTGGATTATGAAGCGGGAAAGCTGCCCCGGCAGGTGGCCTGCTGTTTCCTGGCGGTGAGCCGGGAAGCCATCTCCAATATTGCCCGGCACAGTCAGGCCACGGAGGCATCCGTAAGTGTCATGGAACATCCGGGCTTTTACCAGCTGATTATCCGGGATAACGGAAAGGGATGTGCCTCTGACCGGCCGGACAGTCTGGCCGGAAACGGGATCGGACTGCTGAACATGAAGGAGAGGGTGGAGGCTTTGAATGGAAATTTTAACCTTCAGACCAGAGGGGGATTTTCCATATTTATCTCGGTGCCCAGGGAGGGAAAAAAATAAGAAATGCGAGTGGTGGTAATTGATGATGACAGATTTGTCTGTACGTCTCTGAAGATTATCCTGGAAGCGGAAGGAGATATTCAGGTGGAGGCCACAGGAACAGAAGGGGAGGAAGCGGTACAGCTTTGCAGAAAACTGAGGCCGGATATTATGCTGATGGATATCCAGATGCCGGAAATGAGCGGGCTGGAAGCCGGCCGGCAGATCCTTCAGGAATTTCCCGATATGAAGATCCTGTTCCTGACGACTTTTTCGGATAAGGAGTATATTGTGGAAGCGTTGTCCATGGGTGCCAAGGGTTATCTGATCAAACAGAATACGGAGACGGTGGCCCCGGCTCTGCGGGCTGTAATGTCAGGACAGAATGTGTTCGGGGATGAGATTGTCACAAAACTTCCCGGACTGATGAGCCACAAGGAAGATGGGGGCGGCAATGTGCCGTATACCCTGAAGCCCAGAGAACTGGAGATCATTTCTCTGGTGGCGGAGGGACTGTCAAACCGGGAAATCTCCGGACGCCTTTATCTGAGTGAGGGTACGGTTAGAAATTATTTAAGCACTATTCTGGAAAAACTGGAGCTGAGGGACCGGACGCAGCTGGCGGTGTTTTATTATAAAAAACTGAAGAACGGCATGTCCGTGAATCAATAAAAATACGGAGGAATACAACTATGAACAGAATCGGAATTATCGGAGCCATGGAAGTAGAGGTTGAGACATTAAAGGAGCACATGAAGGATGTGAAGCTGGTAAAGAAAGCATCCATGGAGTTCTGCTGCGGGAAGCTGAACGGAAAGGAAGCGGTTGTAGTTCGTTCCGGTATCGGAAAGGTGAACGCGGCGGTCTGCACGCAGATCCTGGCAGATGATTTTCAGGTGGAGGCAGTGATCAACACAGGAGTGGCCGGATCTCTGAAGGCGGAGATCAATATCGGAGATATCGTGGTGTCCACCGATGCCCTGCACCATGATATGGACGCCAGGGAGTTCGGGTACCGCAGGGGCCAGATTCCGCAGATGGATGTATTTTCCTTTGAGGCAGACGCCCGGCTGCGCCGGACGGCGGCGGAGGCCTGCCGGCGGGTGAATCCGGAGATTCAGGTTTTCGAGGGCAGGGTAGTCAGCGGAGACCAGTTTGTGGCAGCCAAGTCGGTGAAGGAAGATATATCCGCAGAGTTTGCCGGCTGCTGCACGGAGATGGAAGGGGCGGCGATCGCCCAGGCTGCCTGGCTGAACGGGATTCCCTTCGTGATTCTCCGGGCAATTTCGGACAAGGCGGACGATAGCGCCTCCATGGATTACCCCACCTTTGAGAGGGAGGCTGCCCAGCACTGCGTGCGGCTGGTGGAGGAAATGCTGAAAAGCCTGTAAGCCTGCCGGAGGATAACGCAGTTTCCATATTTACTGCCTGACAAAAGAGAAATAACCGGGAATTTGACGAACGATTTTAGTTCCCCTGGGGGAATACCCGCGATATAATATCTCCAGAAGTCTCAAAGAGCAATTCGGCGGAGACGCAAAATATAAGGGGGTATATCGCATATGTTACAGACATGGATGGAACAGCAGGTTTTGTTTTACGGAATGGCCGCGGCAGGAGTCCTGGGAGTTTTGTGTATTGTGCTGGTGAATCATTTTTACAGCCGGACGATCCGCGACCTGGGAAGGCTGGACAACCCCAGAGGAAAATGGACAAAAGAATTTTTAAATGAGCGGAAGATGCGGGAGGCCAAAGAACAGGAGATCACAAATCCGGAGGCATTTATCCGGACCCAGCTGATGAAAGGCAGGGTGCTGGGAATCCGTCTGCATAAGCTGAAACAGGGGATTGGTCTGGGGGCCCTTCTGTGTTTTCTGCTGATGATGACCGCGGTTTACGGAACGTACCGCTATGAACAAAGCCAGCTGATCCGCTATGAGTATGTGCTGGTGGGCGTGGGAGTGTTTGCCTTGCTGTTGCTTCTGCGGCAGTTTATGGGGTTTATGAATAAAGAGGACATGATTCTGGACGGGCTGATGGATTTTATGGAGAACAGCAGTGCTGTCAGCCAGGCGGCGCCGGATCTGGAGGCCATAAAAGAACAGACCCGGGAGGAACTGATTGAACGGGTGACGGAGGGAATCCGGCAGACGGCGGCCAGCGAGACAAAGTTTTCCCATCTGCTGACTCCGGAGGAAGAGACGATTATGCGGGAGGTGATAAGGGAATATTTAACTTGATAAAGAGGTTGTGATTTGGTACACTATTTTTGGAAAACGGATATGTCTGCCGGTGCGGGCATTCCAGGCATGAGTGTCAGAAAAGGAGCTAAAGATTATGAGTAAGGTTACATTTGACTATTCAAAAACTGCAAAATTTATCAACGCAGAAGAAGTACAGTCTATGAGCAGAATCGTGGGCGCCGCAAAGCAGCAGCTGACAGAAAAAGACGGACTGGGAAATGATTTCCTGGGCTGGATCGATCTGCCGGTGGATTATGATAAAGAGGAATTTGCCCGGATCAAAAAAGCGGCGAAAAAGATTCAGGAGGACTCAGAGGTTCTTCTGGTGATCGGTATCGGAGGATCCTATCTGGGAGCAAGAGCAGCCATTGAATTCCTGAGACATGGCTTCTACAACAATGTATCCAAAGAAGTTCGTAAGACTCCTGAGATCTATTATGTGGGAAACAGCATCAGCAGCAGCTATATCCAGGGCCTGGTGGATGTGATCGGGGACAGAGATTTCTCCGTCAACATGATTTCCAAATCAGGAACCACCACGGAGCCGGCCATCGCTTTCCGGGTATTTAAAGAGATCCTGGAAAAGAAGTATGGAAAGAAAGAGGCAGCCGGAAGAATCTATGCCACCACAGACCGGGCAAAGGGTGCCCTCAAGAAGGTGGCGGACGAGGAAGGCTACGAGACCTTCGTGGTTCCGGACGATGTGGGAGGACGTTTCTCCGTTCTGACCGCAGTAGGTCTGCTTCCCATCGCTGTCAGCGGTGCTGATATCGATAAATTGATGGAGGGTGCAGCCTCCGGAAGAGAGCTGGCGCTGAATCAGCCCTTCGAGAGCAACGATGCGCTGCAGTATGCCGCTATCCGCAACATTTTGCACAGAAAAGGAAAAACCGTGGAGATTCTGGCCAACTATGAGCCCAGCCTTCATTACGTTTCCGAGTGGTGGAAACAGCTGTACGGCGAGAGCGAGGGCAAGGATCAGAAGGGTATCTTCCCGGCATCTGTGGATCTGACCACGGATCTGCACTCCATGGGACAGTTTATTCAGGACGGCGCCAGAATTATGTTTGAAACCGTGCTGAATGTGGAAAAATCCAAAGTGGAGCTGACCATCAATGAAGAGCCGGTGGATCTGGACGGCCTCAACTATCTGGCGGGAAAAACCGTGGATTTTGTAAATAAGAGCGCCATGAACGGTACAATTCTGGCCCATACGGACGGCAATGTTCCCAACCTGATGGTTACGATTCCGGAGCAGAACGAGTTCTATCTGGGACAGCTGTTCTATTTCTTCGAGTTCGCCTGCGGCGTCAGCGGTTACGTTTCCGGTGTGAATCCCTTCAATCAGCCGGGTGTGGAGAGCTACAAGAAAAACATGTTCGCGCTGCTGGGAAAACCGGGATACGAAAAAGAGAGAGAAGAACTGTTAAAGAGATTATAAGAATATGAAAATTGTCATTTTGGAAGCAAAAAGCCTGGGTGACGATATATCTTTTACCTCCTTCGAGCAATTCGGGGAGGTAAAAGTTTATCCGAATACCACGGTGGAAGAGATGCCCGAACGGATTCGGGACGCAGAGATTCTTGTGGCCAATAAGCTGCCCCTGAACCGGGAGACACTGAAAGATGCCCCGAAGGTCCGTATGGTGGGGCTGAGCGCCACGGGAATCAACAATCTGGACGGGGAATACCTGAAGTCCAGAGGAATCGCCGCCTACCATGTGGCCGGTTATTCCACGGAAGCGGTGGCTCAGCATACCTTTGCCCTGCTGCTGTACCTGATGGAGCGGCTGCGGTATTACGATGATTTTGTGAAATCGGGACAGTATTCGGACTGCGGCACCTTCTCCTGGTTTGGGGAGCCGTTTATGGAGCTGGCGGGAAAAACCTGGGGAATTCTGGGAATGGGAGCCATTGGCCGGAAGGTGGCGCAGATCGCTGAGGCCTTCGGCTGCCGGGTGATTTGCTGTTCTGCCTCCGGAGGCCATTATGATACGCCTTACCGGCAGGTGGAATGGAAAGAACTTCTGTCCTCCTCCGATATTTTGTCCGTCCACGCGCCGCTGAATTCGTATACGGAAGGGCTGATGAACCGGGAGGCATTTCGGGCAATGAAGCCTTCCGCCTACTTTATCAACGTGGCCCGCGGGCCGGTGGTGGACGACGCGGCTCTGGCCGAGGCCCTCAGGGAAGGGTGGATTGCGGGGGCTGCTCTGGATGTGGTATCAAAGGAGCCGGTTCCCCGGGATAATCCGCTGCTTGAGATTCAGGACAGCCGGAAGCTGGTGATCACTCCTCACATCGGCTGGGCCCCGGTGGAAACAAGAAGGCGCTGTGCCGAGGAAACCGCGGCCAATATCGGCCGCTTCCTGCGGGGAGATCATGTCAACCGGGTTTATTGAGCCGATGAAAGCAACGGAAAGCACGCTGCGCCAATTTTCCGTTGGCACGAATAAAAATGGCGGCGAAGCCGAAGGCTGAACCGTTTCCGCAAATTAAAAAGAAAATGTGCAGGTTAAAACCATGTTTATGGTATGACCTGCACTTTTTTCATTTCAGCGGGAAAGAACGCTCCTGCCAAATGGAAAACGCTCCGCGCGGCTTGCCCGCCGTGGCGAAGCGGAGGATGCCGCTTGTGCGCTACGCCGCAGGCGGAGAAACCCGCAAAGCAGGAAAAGGGTACCCTGGCGGTACAGGAGTATTTCCTGGTGTGACAGGCACGGCAATGTGTTCTGAAAAGACACTAAAAGAAATCGAAAACTGCAAAAAACGTGATAAAAATGCCGAAGTGTATCATATTTTATTCTGCATATGTTAAAAATAAATTAAATATCAGGAAATAAATTGACAAAAACAAAAATAACAGTACAATTTAAGTAAAGTAGTTTCCCGGTGTAGCAAAATGCAAAGGAAAGTGAGATGAGAAAAGTGAAAGATGCGGGCACAAGGAAAACAAAGATTAAGGTCAGCGGATTGGCCAGGCTGTGCGATGTGGAATGGATTAACCGGATAAAGCCGGATTACGCGGCTTTTATATTTTTCGACAGCTACTACCGGGTAGGCATGGACCAGGCTGAACATCTGAGAAAAAAACTTGCTCCGGAGATCCAGACTGTCGGCAGCTTTTCCTGCCTTTCCTGCTGGCTGATCGCGGAGCTTCTGGGAAGCGGTATGATCGACGCGGCTCATATACACGGGGACTGCACACCGGAAGAGATGGAACAGCTTCGCCGTATGACGGATAAGCCTCTGATCAAAACCATCTATATTGAATCGCCGGAGAGCATCCGGAAGGCCCAGGAATATCCTGTGGATTATCTGATGTACGACTGCAGAGATGACCGGGAAGAAGGACGAGAACAGTATCTGAAGATGCTGTTTGAGTATGGTCCGCAGAAACGGGAATTTTTCCTTTCCGACCGGCTTTGCTCCATGCACCTGAAAGAGACGATTCAGTCCATGAAACCGTATGGAATTAATATCAACAGCCCCATAGAGAAAAGAATGAAGCGGGATCCCGGCCAGATTCAACAGCTGGTGCGGGAGGTCAGAGAACTGGAGGCCGTCTGATCCTGCTGACGGAAACAAAAACGTCCGCTGAAGGAGGAAACCCTTCGGCGGGTGTTTTTGTTTCAGGGAAAACCTCAATCCTCCTCGAGAACCTGGATTTCCAGATAATCAAACGCAATGGAATCGATAAAATTGTCGGAGCGGAAACGGGTTTTCGCAAGCCGTTTGAACTCCGATATATTATTGTCAAGCCACAGGGGACGGCTCAGATCCCACTGATAGCAGATCTCGTCCAGCGCGTTGAAAACTTTGTGAGTGCGTGTTTCTCCGGAGCTGTCGCAGATTACGGTATCTTTCAGCATCCGGTTGCCTTTCCACATTTTTCCCCATAATCGGAACATGAAGTCGTTCCTCCTTCCCTCAGACACAATATGGCGCGGAGACAGGACAAAGCCGGATTCCGCTAGAACAGCCATTTACATGGCTATTCTATCATGACCGGAGAAAAAGGGAAATCCTCAATTTTTTTATAAATTCTTAAGATTTCCCCTCTGAGGAAATAAAGAAATGCCTGATATGATACCTTCAGAGTAACAGAAAAACAAAAGAACTGGAAAGACAGTCCGCTTTTGGGTATAATGGAAAGCGAGGTGATGAAAATGTTTACAATTTTAGTATGTGATGATGACAAGGAAATCGTAGACGCGATTGAGATATATCTTTCCCAGGAAGGGTACAGAATTCTAAAGGCGTATGACGGCATGCAGGCGGTGGATCTTCTGAAAAAGGAGGAGATCCATCTGCTTTTGATCGATGTGATGATGCCAAATCTGGACGGCATACGGGCCACCAGAAAAATCCGGGAGACCAGCAGTATTCCCATTATTATCCTGTCCGCCAAATCGGAGGATGTGGATAAGATTCTGGGCCTGAACATCGGCGCCGATGACTATATTACGAAGCCGTTTAATCCGCTGGAGCTGATTGCCCGGGTGAAATCCCAGCTCCGGCGTTATACGCAGCTGGGCAACATGCCGGTGGAAGAGGCCCATGCGGTCTATCAGTGCGGAAGCCTGATGGTGGATGATGACCTGAAAGTGGTTACAGTGGATGGAGAGCCGGTAAAGCTGACTCCCATCGAATATAACATTCTGTTGCTGTTGATAAAAAATCAGGGGAAAGTTTTTTCTATCGAACAGATTTACGAGAATATATGGAATGAGCAGGCAATTGGCGCCGACAATACGGTGGCCGTGCACATCCGTCACATCAGGGAGAAAATCGAGATCAATCCCAGAGAACCCCGATACCTGAAGGTGGTCTGGGGAATCGGATATAAAATAGAAAAAATGTAACCCCCCGCAAGGAGGTTATGGCTATGGAAGAAAAGAAGGGAAGAGGTGTCTTTTTTGGACAGCCGGTAAGGATTCTGACGATTGTGGTGACCCTGTTGTCTGTGATGATATTTTCCGGGTGTGCCGCGATGCTGATAACGCTGTCCGCCAACGGAATGGATCTGGATCAGGTGCTGTCCAGGCCCACGGAAAAAAGCTACGAGACCACGCAGCAGTTCGGCTACAATGTGGTGGAATATATGAGCAGGGTGTCTCAGGTGGTGGGATACGGAAAGCCATTTCTTACGGATGGCGAACTGGACCTGAAAAAGACGGTGGATATTACGGATCTGGAGGCCGCGTCCGGGGATCAGAGCGAAGATACCTCCTATACAGTTAAGACGCTCCGTGAGATGGCAGATCGGGAGGGAGAGTTTTCAGAACTGATTTATTCCGCTGAGAATATGGCATATACCTACGATGAGGGCGCTTCCGCATCGGAGGCATCAGAGGATTCCGGTTATTCGGAGGAATTCGTGTATCTGTATGAAAACGGTAGAACGCTGGAGAGGGAGTGTGGCCTGCCCGCCTCAGGAGTTTCCCTTGCGGATTATGCCAGGGAGAACAGTGACACCGTTTCTTTGCTGGATCTGTATAAATCGCTGGATGACGCGCTGTCACAGATGAGCAGTTATATGGGGATGGCAGAGATTCTCGGCGAGCAGCAGACGAATCTGCGGTACTATGTGGAAGATTTGGACACGAATGCCATTTATACCAATGTGGAGAAGTGGAGAAATGGCTATGTGGAGGATCCCGCCCTTGCCGAAAGCAGCGGAGACTTTGCTTTTACAGGGATCCGCAACGGCGGAACACTGGAGAGTGAGGCGGATACCGATGCGGAAGAATACCTGCGGGAAATTTACGCATCCAGTCCGGTGGCAGCGGAGAATGAAAGGATTGTTTTGCTGGTGGATACCAGCTATCCCGTATATGACCAGATAGCGTCCTCCGCGGCGTTTTATGAAAGGTATGCAGCCTGGGGAAATATATTTGTGATTGGCCTGCTGGCCAGCTTTTTGACAGGTATCCTGGGGACGGTGCTTCTCACTGTCCAGACGGGCCGGGTGCGGGAAGACCGCCGGCTGCATCTTAGAGGAACGGATAAGCTTCCCACCGAGGTGGTGGCAGCAGTTGCGGGAGTGGCCCTGTTTGTCATGATCGGCATGGGGATAGCCGCCGGTTCTACGGGAACAACAGATTACTGGACTGTTCTGATTCCGCTGGTTCTGATGGAACTGGGGGCAGCCGCAGTATTTTTCTGGTTTTACACAAGCCTGGTTCGTCGGGCAAAAGGAAAGCTTCTGTGGAAAAGCAGTCTGTCCTACAATATTCTGGTCAGCTGCAAAAAAGTGTATTCTGCCAGAACGACCTCAGGCCAGATGATTACCGCTTTCATTCTGCTGATGCTGGGAAATATGTTTGTTCTTCTCACTTTCGGCGGCTTCGGTGTTTTTCTGGCGCTGATCGCCGACGGCATCGTGCTGCTGTATCTGATAAAAGAGGGCGCCGGCCGGCAGGTGATCCGCAACGGTCTGGCCAGAATCGCCGGGGGAGAGCTGGACTTCAAAATCGATGAAAAGGATCTGACGGGAGACAACCGGGAGATGGCGGAAGCCGTCAATCATGTGGGTGATGGCCTGAAACGGGCGGTGCAGGAGACGGTCAAGAGCGAGCGCCTGAAAGCCGATCTGATCACCAACGTTTCCCATGACATTAAGACCCCCCTCACATCCATTATCAATTATGTGGATCTGCTGAAACGCGAGAATATTGAAGACCCGAAAATCAAAGGCTATATCGAGGTGCTGGACAGCAAATCCCAGCGTCTGAAGCAGCTGACGGAAGACCTGGTGGAAGCGTCCAAGATCAGCTCCGGAAATATCGTGCTGGATATGCGTCCCATCAATCTGGGTGAGCTGGTATGGCAGACCAACGGGGAATTTGAAGAAAAATTCAGCGCAAGAGGCCTGGAAATCGTCAGCAAAATTCCCGACCGCCCTGTGAAAATCATGGCAGACGGAAGAAGAATGTGGCGGGTTGTGGAAAATCTGTACAATAACGTAGCCAAATACGCCATGCCTCATACCCGCGTCTATGTGGCGGTAAGACAAATTGGCTGCCGGGTGATTTTTGAACTGAAAAATATCTCTGAAAATTCACTGAACTCTGTGAATCCGGAGGAGCTGACCGGGCGGTTTGTCCGGGGAGATGTGTCCCGCAGCACGGAAGGAAGCGGACTTGGCCTTTCTATTGCCAAAAACCTGGTGAAGCTTCAGAAGGGAACTTTTGATATCTATCTGGATGGAGATCTGTTCAAGGTGACCATCACCTTCGCGGCGGCGGATCAGGAACCGCAGCAGGCGGAAACAGCGGAGTATAAACAATAGCCAAAAGAATAGAGCTGTCACACTGATCAGTCATTCAGTGTGGCAGCTCCTGTTTTTCAGTTTTCCTCCGTCTGGCGGGACTTGTCAGAGCCATCATCGGAGACATCCGGATGTTCCTGAAGCTGTCCGGCGTTTTCGTCTTTGCCGGGAGCGTTTTCCTCTTCGCTTTCCAGCGGCGCGTTGGTGGGCTGGAGATTCCGGAAGACAGAATCGTCGATCTCCACATCCTTCTCTTCCTGACTGCTTTCTGTCTCCTCCGGGGCCGGAATATAGCGGTCAAAGATTTTCACGAAGAACCGTGAATTGATATAAGCGATGGTGGAAAAACCAAGCAGTATATAGAACAACAGCACATAAGCCGCGGTCTGCGGTACAAAAAACATCAGAAGTACCGGCGCCGCGCTGATTATAAGCATCAGAACCGTATAAGGCAGATGCCGGATCGATACCAGCAGCGCGTTGCGGAAAGTATTCCTGATAGAGTTGTAAAATTTGGCCAGCATGGGATAAACATAGGTAAAGATCATCAGATAAAGAGCGATGGCTACCATGAAAATATAACCCAGAACCATATACAGATGATTTTCACCGGACATCTGCCGGGTAAAATACAGATCAAACAGCAGAACTGCTCCTACAACCAGCATGATTAAATGGATGAAAATGCCCTGACGGAAATTCTGTTTGAACGAGTGAAAAAATCCCCGGATCACATAAGATTCCTCATTGCGGACCATCTTCAGTGTTACATAGAACATGGCGGTGATGGCAGGGCCGATGGTGATTACCGGAATACAGCAGATGATGCAGAGAATATTGAGAATCATCAGATCAGCCACTCTTCCCATAAAAGTAAAAAACTTGTTGTCCGGGTTGAATAAATTGCTCATAGTATGCCTTCCTTCTCATAAAGTTCTGTTAAAATATGGGAGCAGCCGTAAAACCGTTTTCAGCTGCTCTTTTTAGTATATCGAAAACGCCTGTAAAAAGCAAATAAAGAAATGATAAATTCAATATTCGTCAATCTGTACATGAAAATCAGAAAATTTTAGTTAACATGACCTGAATTCGGGGGAGAACAGGGGTAGGCAGGCAGAATTGACAAGCTCCGGCAGGAAACTTTGTGTAAATCTGGTATGGCGGAACCAGGGCAATTCAAGTATACTAAAACTCAGTTACAGGACAGGTGCCTTCAGGCAGCTGGAATGGGGAATTTACATGCAGTACTAACAGGAGGTAAGTTAAAATGGCAAGTTTATCCTTACAGCACATTAATAAGACATATCCCAACGGATTTGAAGCAGTTAAAGACTTCAATCTGGAGATCGAAGATAAAGAGTTTATTATCTTTGTAGGTCCTTCAGGATGTGGAAAATCTACAACACTTCGTATGATCGCTGGTCTGGAAGAGATCACAAGCGGTACCCTGAAAATCGGTGACAAGGTTGTGAACGACGTTGAGCCGAAGGACAGAGATATCGCCATGGTATTCCAGAACTACGCTCTGTATCCGCACATGACCGTATATGACAACATGGCATTCGGTCTGAAACTGAGAAAAACTCCGAAGGATCAGATCGACAAGATGGTAAAAGAAGCCGCTAAGATCCTGGATCTGGAGAAACTGCTTGACCGTAAGCCGAAGGCTCTTTCCGGTGGTCAGAGACAG
>DVON01000168.1 GCA_018713585.1 Candidatus Pullilachnospira stercoravium
ACAACTTCCTTCTGAATCTTCAGCTGACCGTTCTGATAGGTCGGCGGCACAGAGGAAACCGACGGCAGTGTGAACTGCATGTAGCAGGTAGAGCCGGAAAGGCCTCGCTCGGTGTAGTAAAATTTCAGTGTATGTTTGCCCGCGTCACCTTTGGCGATATAGTCCCACAGATTTACATACGCCCCCACCGAACTGTGTACACCGCCGATGTCGCAGACAAGACGGCCGTCCAGAAATACCCACATATCGTCATCACCGAAGAAGTAATACTCCAGCGGACCCACATAGTCCTCCGTCAGTTCAAACTCGACACTGTACTGCATGCCGAACATGTTATTGTGAGCGAGACCGTCATCGCTGGTCGGGAAAAGTTTAACGCCATCAAAACCGGAATATTCTCCACGAGCATCATATTTACCGGTAAGACCATCCTTGCCGGGTCTCCCGTCCATCGGCCAGAAGTTATTGGTCCAGATATGGGTATAAGGATCCTTTCCGGGAGTCTGAGGGTTGTTAAAGTACTCCAGCCCATCCAGACCCGCTCCGTTTACCGAACTTAACGTATAAGTATCGCCGGAACGATTGAATCCCAGCGACCAGTCGGTATAGGTACTCTTACCGGTTGCGCTTCCGTCGTCGAAAAGATTCGGGGCGTCGACACCATCTGCATATATAATATGTCCATCGCTGTCCAGTCCGGTCACCAGTCCGAAGGTACAGCCCAGCAGGCCATTGCCGGTATGATTATACTGATTGAGTGTATTGCCGTTCCAGGACTCGTTGTGAAGCCCCATTCCGGTATTGGCATTTCCAAATGCCAGTTTAGCGCCGGAACCGCTATAGTTGCTGCCGCTGTTGATACCATGCTGTCCATTTGTTCCATCATACGTAGTACGGCCATCATCGGTGATGTCGTAATCGTAGAACGTGGCCGCATTGTCATAAGCACTTTCTGTCTGGTTGGCCACAAGGCGGATGACCGTTCCCTCCTCGATGAGAATCGTGTTCGGCTCACTGGCCTTGTCCGGGTTGTTGGTGAAGTGGAGCTCCGTCGCTCCCACGATGCCCTTGTGTACCTCCCAGTCTTCCTCATTGGTACTCGACGCATCTTTTCCTTCCTTCAGCACCCACACCTCGTTAGCCGTATAGTTGCCGTTATCACGGAAAATGTTCACATAGGGTAAGCTGGGCGCACTGAAGTAGTCATACTCATTGGCGGTGTAGAGCTCGGTGAGTTCCATATGGGTTCGGATCTCACGCTTGCCGTTGCCGATGTCAAAAAGGTACAGACCTGTCGTCGGCGTATTGCCTCCATTGGTGGGAAGCTTTCCGCCCTGGTTATTCCCCCCGTTATCGGTATTGAGAATCTCCAGATATCCGCCAGTGTCTCTGTCCGTCACTTCCAGGTTCGCGTAGTACTGCACCGTAAACGTCGGATTCAACGCGGTTCTGGTCACCACCTGCAGCATGGGGCTTGCGGCATTGAGCGCCACCGTCATGACCGGCATGGTTTCCTGTCCTTTTTCCACCATCACGCTGTCCAGTTCTTCCGTTTGTCCCTCGTGCTCCGTCACTGCGGTCAGCTCTACACCTGCCTGCGCTTCCTCCGCCGCATCGGACGCGGTCTCGATTTCATTGGCTGCCTGCCGCACCAGATCCGAAGGCGTAATCTCTGCCGTAATCTCGCAGGCAGAAACATCCAGGGGCTGGCCGCCATATGTAAAATTCAGATCCAGCACAGTAATATCAAAAATATCCCCCTCTTCGGATCCATTCTCTCTGGCGAAGTTCTCCGCCGCCTCATACTCCGGCTGACCATCCTGCTGCGGCACAGCCTCCAGTTCCAGTTCTCCTTCAAGAGTCACTGGCTGCCCTTCCCCGGCAATTTCTCCGGATACTGTCCCATCCTTCTGCCAGATGGCTGCCGCCTCGCCTTTCACCGTAATTTCCGCTGAAAAAATATCATTCTCATAGGAAAGTGTTTCATCCAGACTGACTGTTTTGGCTGCCACATCTGACGGATTCTGCTCCGGTTTTTCCTGATCGTCCGCCGGATTCTGCTCCGGTTTTTCCTGATCGTCCGCCGGATTCTGTTCCGAATTTTCCTGACCGTCCGGTGTGTCCGTACCTTCCTCCTGGTCTGTAATCTCCGGTTCATCGGGAATCGTGTCTGTCATCCCATTTCCGGTCTCTTCCGGATCATTCTGTCCCGGAACTTCCTGTGTCTCAGATGAACCTTCCGGCTCCCCAGACGTATTTCCGTCCGATTCTCCTGTGCCATTGTCGCAGACCAGGCTGCCTTCATCGTCATAGCATTCCTCCGTATGGATGTGGGAAGTTTCCTTCCCGCCGTCAGATATCTCTTCCTGAGGCGCCGGTGTGGGCGTCCCGGCGGCATCCGCCGAAGGAGTGATTTCCGGCAAATTATCCTGCGCAGGCGTTTCTTCCTGTGCGCCCTTTGTCTCGGCCAGAAATTCCGAAGGATACGCGGTACCCAGCAGCGCTGCCGCGGCCAGACAGGCAATCGCTTTTTTCCACCGGTAACTTCTTCCGCAGGCGCGGGCCCTGCGTCCGGCCCTGTTCAGATTTTTATTCTTCATGAATCTTTACCAACCTCCCTGCCTCAATATTCCCCGCCGTCCGGATCCACTGGGATAACCGCACGGCAGGCGCTCATACCACATAATTTCTATTATGTAGTATGAAAAGGCGGCCTGCATTTGCCCCCGACGGAAAGCCGCAGAGAAATCAAAGAAATATGGGATGACAAAGCTCCCAAAAAAAGAAAAGCCCCCGCATTTTTTGTTAAAAATACGGAAGGTTTTCTTGTTCTGCTCTTTTATTCTGTTATCTCAAAAAAGAGTATGAATTGCCAGATATTTCTTTGCTTTTTTCCTGGAAAACAGCTCCTTTTTTCTTCTGAGAAACGCACGGAAAACTTGATTTTTCCATTTTCCCGTGGTAAAATTTTATATGTAAATTTAAAGAAGACGGCAATAAGCAGATTTTTACTACATAATAGAAATTATGTAGTTTTTTTATGCTCTTTTACACCACCAGTCCCAGACATTCTATTTTTTTCCGGTGTTCCGTGCCTGTGCTGACAATATAGATCCGGGTGGTATTGATGCTGCTGTGGCCCAGGATATCCGCCAGACGGGCGATGTCTTTTTCAATTCCATAAAAAGTACGGGCGAACAGCTTCCGGAGATTATGAGGAAAAATTTTGCTTTCTTTTACGCCTGCTTCCCGGCACAGACCTTTCATCTGCGCCCAGATATTACTGCGGTTCACCGGATTTCCCCTGCGGGTGACAAAAATCATGCCGGAAGCAATTCCTTCTTTTTCCGCATAGGCCAGCAGCCGTCTGCACAGCAGGCCCGGCAGCAGTATCGTCCGGTTCTTCCCTTTGCAGGAAACCATGATCTCCCCCTTCCGTACCGCCTCCACAGTAAAATATTTCAATTCTGAAACCCGGATGCCGGTGCCGCAGATGGCCTGCAGGATCAGATGCAGCCGCGGACGTCCGGCGGCCGCCTCCAGAAGGCGCATATATTCTTCCCTGGTCAGTTCTTTTTCCTCCGCACAGTAGATCTCCCGCTGCATTTTCAGAGCTTTTACCCGGCAGTCTTCCCATCCGAGAAATCCCAGCAGGCTGTTGATGCTGGCCAGCATGGAATTGACCGACCGCACCGCGTAAGATTTTTCTATCAGATGCTCTTTATATTGAATCACCAGGGCCTTCGTCACGGGATTTTCCCCGGCATAAGCCAGAAATGCCCGGGCGTCCCGGAAATATTTTTCCACGGTTGCTTTACTTTTTTCATCTTCCAGCAGGTAATTCCTGAATTTACCGATATCTGTTTGTGTCAGAATTCTCAATTCCATTTTTTATTTCCTCCGTCTTATAATTGGTCAGTTATAGTATACCCGATTATAAGAAGAGGCTTTCAAAAAAAGCCGCCCCGGTAATTCGGGACGGCTCATTCAGAACCATTTACTTCAGATTTGCAATCATTTCTTCCAGCTTCTGCACAAACATACCAACAAAGTATCCGTCGATCAGCCGGTGATTCACATCCAGCGTCATATTGATGAGATATCTGCCGTCATGCTCCGTGTATTTTCCCCACACCAGAATCGGCGCGGTATCATCCTTCAGCTTTGGATCGCTGTAATCCCGCTCATTGGAGCACATGGTGATGTCAGCCCATGGAATACAGGAATAAATGATCTTTGGCTCTCCGGACCGGTCCATCGCCTCCGAAGTCTGCGGATGCTCCATGCTCTCCCTGCGGGCAGCGGCGGCAAATTCCGCGATATCCCCTTCGCACGGAAGGGTTACCATATGAAACTCCGTGGCTCCCTTTTTCAGGTCCGTAAAGCAGGGTACCCGCCGGTCGACTCTGTACACCCTGTTGTCCTCAATCTCCAGAAGAAATTCGTCGATGGAGTTCAGCGACTGCGTACACAGATAAATCAGGGAATAATAGAATGAAATATGATGCTCCCTTGTAAAACGCAGCAAATTTGTGATGTCAATGTTAAAAGCAACGCAGTAATGGGGTGTCGATATCTTTGAGTAATATGCAAAATGCTGCTTTCTGCTCCAATTGTTAACGTCAATCTCTTTTCTCATATCATCCGTCCTCCGTGA
>DVON01000169.1 GCA_018713585.1 Candidatus Pullilachnospira stercoravium
GCGGGCTGCCTCCGGAGATGAAACAATATGTTTTGTGAGAACGTTGGTATCTCTTCGGAGATATCGCGGCCGATCTCTGTTGGCGCAGGGGCCGGTTTTCAGTTTGACAAATATTAAGACTTGACATATAATATACTTAACAAGACAGCCAGAAGGTGAATGCACCTCACCCGCTCTGGCGAAAACTAACAGAAAATAGCCGTCAGCTTACCAGGGCAGGACGGCTATTTTTTATGTATCTGAATAACCAGTGCGATAATACCTGTTATCATTACAACAAAGGTAAAAAGGTCACTGTATGTCACGTACATAAGCACCACCCCTTCCGACAAGACTCAGAACGGGTGGGAGCACGTCCCCTGGCTGCCTGGGTAAGTATATTATATTGTTAAGGATCATCAGGGATTTCTCTTTTAAACAAAAATAGTGGATAAGGCTTGAAAATATGGGGGAACCATGAATTATAGAAAATGCGAGAGAATTCTTTTTGAAATGTATAAATGTACAAAAACTATACCCTTTCATTAATGTACCAGAAAAAGGTGCCATTAAAACGAAAAGAAATTAGAGTTAAAAGACCCTTTATCTATGCTAGCAGTATATATCATATCCAGGGAAAAATCAAGGAGTTGAACCATTCCATTTTTACTCTTCTTGAATCATTGGATTCTTTCCTATATAATAGAGAAAAAAGAACAGACGGGAGGCGGAAAACCATGAGAATTGACAGAAAGATCAGTGAATCACTGATCCGGGAAGCCCTTGCGGCCCGGGAGATGGCCTACACACCGTATTCTCATTTTCAGGTGGGGGCTGCGCTTTTGTGCCCGGACGGCAGCATTTACCGGGGCTGCAATGTGGAAAACGCGGCTTACACTCCCACCAACTGTGCGGAACGTACTGCCTTTTTCAAAGCTGTATCGGAAGGACAGAGAAAATTTACGGCGATCGCCATTGTGGGAGGGCCGGAAGGGAGAAACTTGACCGGGCGGGGCTACTGCGCACCCTGCGGTGTATGTCGGCAGGTGATGATGGAATTCTGCAGTCCGGCCCGGTTTGTGGTGATCCTGGCCAGAAGCCCGGAGGATTACCGGGAGTATCTTCTGGAGGAGCTGCTTCCCATGGGGTTTGGGCCCGGGGATCTGGCTCCGGAACAGGAGTGCCGATGAGGACGGTAAAATGGAAAGGAGTTCGCCATGAGTGTGAGTAAGGACAGGAAAACCTGCGGGGGAAGAGTGGAGCTGCACTGCCATCTGGACGGCTCTCTGCCACTGGAAACGGTGCGGGCGCTGACCGGAAGGAAGGAGATTACCCTGAGCGATCTGCAGGCGGAACCGGATTGCCGGAGTTTAAAAGAATATCTGGAAAAATTTGACATTCCTCTGTCGGCGATGCAGACCCGGGAAGGGCTGTATGCGGCGGCCCGGGATTTTATACATTCTCTGGAGGGGGATGGCGTCCGCTATGTGGAAGTGCGATTTGCGCCCATGCAGTCGGTGCATCCCGGACTGTCCTGCGGGCAGGTGCTGGAGAGTGTGCTGGAAGGACTTTTGCAGGCCCGCCGGGAGACAGGGATTGACAGCCGGGTGATTGTCTGCACCATGCGCCATCATCCCCAGGAGAAAAATCTGGAAATGATGCGGACAGCCAGAAACTATCTGGGGCAGGGGGTCTGTGCCCTGGATCTGGCGGGAGATGAGGCGGCGTATCCGCTGAAAGAATTCCGGCAGTTGTTTGCGGAAGCAAAAAAACTGGAGTTTCCCTTTACCATCCACGCCGGAGAGTGCCAAAGCCTGGAGAATGTACGGGAGGCGGTGGAGCTTGGAGCGGCCAGAATCGGCCATGGCATCGCGCTGAGTAAAGATCCGGAGCTTATGGAGACGGTGGGGCGGCTGGGTATTGGTCTGGAACTTTGTCCCACCAGTAATTTTCAGACCCGGGCAGCATCGCCGGAAACCTATCCGCTGCGGAAATTTCTGCAGGCCCGTCTGGCGGTATCCATCAATACGGATAACCGGACAGTCAGCGGAACCACCCTGTCAAAGGAGCTGGAACTGGCGGCCAGGTTATCCGGAGGGCTGGGAGACGAGCGGCTTTTCACCGAAAATGCGGTGCGCACTGCCTTTCTCAGCGGGGAGGAGAAGGAGGAGCTGCTGGGAAAACTGGAAATCAGTTGACAAATGCGGATTCAGATGGTAGGCTGAAACAAGAGAATGTGTGCAGCATTTCGGGACGGCCCGGCGGATCCGGGCCCCGTTTTGAAGAGTACAATTGAAAGGAAACTGTAATTTTGATGAAAGAAAAATATGAATCATTGTCGGCCGGTGAACTGCGCGCGGTGGCCAAAGCCAGGGGGCTGAAAGGGATTTCAGCACTTCGGAAGGACGAATTGGTGGAACGGATGCTGCAGGAGGATGAGAAGGACCGGGAAAAGAAGCTGGAGGAAAAGAAGGCGGAGTTCAGCCATCTGGACAGCGGAATTGAAGCCAATGGCATCCTGGAGGTACTCTCCGACGGCTATGGATTTATCAGAAGTGACAATTATCTTCCGGGTGAGAATGATGTCTACGTATCGCCCTCTCAGATTCGCCGCTTCAATCTGAAAACCGGAGATATCCTCCGGGGAAGCACCAGGGTAAAGAAGGAAAATGAAAAGTTCGGCGCCCTGCTCTATGTGACTTCCATCAATGGAATTTCCCCCAACGAAAGCTTTAAAAGATACAATTTCGAAGATATGACCCCCGTTTTTCCGGATCAGCGTCTGCGTCTGGAACGCCCGGGCGGAAGTCTTGCCATGCGGATTGTGGATCTGATCAGCCCCATCGGAAAAGGGCAGAGGGGAATGATCGTTTCTCCGCCCAAGGCAGGAAAAACCACGCTTTTAAAGGACGCGGCCCAGTCCATTCTGCGGAATAATCCGGAAATGCACCTGATTATCCTGCTGATTGACGAGCGTCCGGAGGAGGTTACCGATATTAAGGAGGCTATCCGGGGAGAAAACGTGGAAGTGATTTACTCCACCTTCGACGAGCTGCCGGAGCATCATAAGAGGGTTTCGGAGATGGCCATTGAGCGGGCCAAGAGACTGGTGGAGCACAAGAAGGATGTAACCATTTTTATTGACAGCATCACCAGGCTGGCGAGGGCTTATAACCTGACGGTTCCCCCCAGCGGACGTACCCTTACCGGCGGTCTGGATCCCACAGCGCTGCATATGCCGAAGCGGTTTTTCGGCGCGGCGAGAAATATGCGGGAGGGCGGCAGCCTGACCATCCTGGCCACCACATTGGTGGATACGGGAAGCAAGATGGACGATGTGATTTACGAGGAGTTTAAGGGAACCGGCAACATGGAGCTGGTGCTGGACAGAAAGCTTCAGGAAAAGCGGGTATTTCCCGCCATCGACATTGTGAAGTCGGGTACCCGGCGGGAGGATCTTCTGCTGAACGGTGAGGAGCAGGAGGCAGTCTACATCATGCGCCGGGCTCTGAACGGCATGAAAGCGGAGGAAGCGGCAGAGAATATCCTGAATCTTTTCGCCCGTACGCGGACCAATCAGGAACTGGTTTCCCAGGTGAGAAAACAGAAATTTATCTAGAAAAATTTCTTAAATAACTTGCATTTCCCCGGGGAATATGGTATGCTGTATAAGCTGTTTCATCAGAACAAATAGTAAATGTATATAACGGCGGTGCAAAACCGCGGAATCATTATAAGACAGAAGAGGTGAAAGAAATGAGAGAAGGAATCCATCCGGAGTACTATCAGGCAACTGTAACATGCAACTGCGGCAACACATTTGTGACCGGTTCTACAAAGAAAGACATTCACGTGGAGATCTGCTCCAAGTGCCATCCTTTCTATACAGGACAGCAGAAAGCGGCAGCCGCCCGTGGACGTATTGACAAGTTCAATAAAAAATACGGAATTAACGCATAAGAATATAAGGCAAAGAGACGGGTTGAGGTTGATAAAATCTCAACCTGTTTTGTCTTAAAGGGAACTGAAGAGGGCGGGCGGCACGCGCCCCCCTGAATGGAGGAATCAATGAAATCATCGAATATCGGCGGGCAGGCAGTGATGGAGGGCATCATGATGCGCCACGGGGACATCTATTCCGTGGGGGTCAGAAAACCGGACGGTGAAATTGAGGTGAGGGTGGAGCCTTATAAAAGTCTGACGCAGAACAGCAGATTCTGGAAACTGCCCATCTTCCGCGGAATGGCTGCTTTTGTGGAATCCCTGGTGGTGGGCATGAAGTGCCTGATGTATTCCGCCAGCTTCTATGAGGAAGAAGAGGAAGATCTGAAGAAAAAGGAAGCCATGACCAGCGAGGAGCGGGCCAGGGAAGAGGAGAAGCGGGCGCGCCAGGATCAGTGGCTGATGCGGGGAACCGTGGCCTTCTCCATTGTGATCTCAGTGGCTCTTTTTATCCTGCTTCCGTATTTTGTGGCGGGGCTTCTCAGAAGGTTTACCGGATCAGAAACGGTGATTGCACTGGCGGAGGCCTGTGTGCGGATGCTGCTGTTTCTGGCGTATCTGGTTCTGATCTCCCGGATGAAGGATATCCAGCGGGTGTTTATGTATCACGGCGCGGAACACAAGTGCATCAATTGTGTGGAGCACGGCATGAACCTGACCGTGGAGAATGTGATGAAAAGCTCCCGGGAGCATAAGCGGTGCGGGACCAGCTTCCTGCTGTTTGTGATGATTGTCAGTATTCTGTTTTTCCTGTTTATCCGGGTGCCCATTCCCTGGCTTAGAGTGGTGATCCGGATTCTGCTGCTGCCGGTGATCGCGGGGGTGTCCTATGAGATTATCCGGCTGGCCGGAAATTCGGACAAACTGGTGGTGTCGCTTCTCAGTAAGCCGGGACTGGCACTGCAGCGCCTGACCACCAGAGAGCCGGAGGAGGATATGGTGGAAGTGGCCATCCGTGCGGTGGAAGCGGTTTTTGACTGGCGGGAGTACCTGCGGGAGAATTTTCCCGGCACACAGGTGCTGCCCGAAGAAGAGAAGGAGGCAGTTCAATGAGTACGCTGCGCCAGCTGCTGGCCTGGGGGGAAGAAACTCTCCGGCAGGCGCAGGTGCCGGACGCGGAGGTGGATGCCTGGGAGCTGATGGAAACTGCCTTTGCTGTGGAAAAGAGCTGTTATTTTCTTCAAAGAGATGATAAAATAGAGGACACGGACAGGGAACGGCAGTACCGTGGCTTCATTGAACAGAGATGCCGGAGGATCCCGCTGCAGCAGATTACGGGACGGGCCTGGTTTATGGGGCTGGAATTTGAGGTCAGCGACCAGGTGCTGACGCCCCGTTTTGACACGGAGTGTCTGGTGGAAGCGGTGGAGAGGCTTCTTGTGCCCGGTATGCGGATCCTGGATCTGTGTACGGGAAGCGGCTGTATCCTGCTGAGCCTGCTGGCCAGAAATCCGCGGATTGACGGCGTGGGCACAGATCTGTCTGCCGGTGCGCTTCAGGTGGCCTGCAGGAACCGGGACCGGCTGGGGGTTCAGGCACAGCTGATTCAGGGAGACCTTTTTGATCATGTGACGGGCTCCTTCGATGTAATTGTGTCCAATCCGCCCTATATTCCCAGCGAAGAAATCGGCGGCCTGATGCCGGAGGTGCGGGATCATGAGCCGGTCATGGCGCTGGACGGCGGGGCGGACGGGCTGGATTTTTACAGGAGAATTATCAGGGAGGCGGCCGGATACCTGAAACCGGGCGGATGGCTGGCCTTTGAGATCGGCTGCAGCCAGGGGGAGGATCTTGTCCGGCTTCTTTCGGAGGCCGGGTATACCGGAGTTCGTACCGGAAGAGATCTGGCCGGGCAGGTACGCACGGCCTTCGGGCAGCTGCCGCAGAAGAATACCAACACAGACAACGCAGACGGGCCCGCGGGGCCGGACGGTATGTGACAGGAGGAATTAGGATGTTTGACAAACTGGAGGATCTGGCGATCCGCCTGGAAGAGATACTCAGCGAGCTGAATGAGCCGCAGACCGCCGGAGATCCGGCCCGGCTTCAGAAGCTGATGAAGGAACAGAGTGAACTGCAGCCCATTGTGGACGCTTACCGGGAGTATAAGGACTGCTGCCAGACAGTGGAGGACAGTGAGTCTATGCTGGAGGAGGAATCCGACCCGGAGATGCGTCAGATGCTGAAGGAGGAGCTGTCTGATGCCAAGAACAGGATCGGTCAGCTGGAGCATCAGCTGAAGGTGCTGCTTCTGCCCAAGGATCCCAACGATTCCCGTAACGTAATCGTGGAGATCCGGGCAGGCGCCGGCGGCGACGAGGCGGCGCTTTTCGCCGCGGAGATTTACCGGATGTATGTAAAATACGCGGAATCCCAGGGCTGGAGGACGGAGCTGCTGTCGCTGAATGAAAACGGCATCGGCGGATTTAAGGAAGCCACCTTTATGATTAACGGAAACGGGGCCTATTCCCGGCTTAAGTACGAAAGCGGCGTACACCGGGTACAGCGGGTGCCGGAGACCGAGTCCGGCGGCAGGATTCATACCTCCACCATCACGGTGGCCATCATGCCGGAGGCGGAGGAGATCGATTTTGAACTGGATCTGAACGAGTGCCGCTTCGATGTGTTCCGGGCCTCCGGAAACGGCGGTCAGTGTGTTAATACCACAGACTCTGCCGTGCGTCTGACTCATCTTCCCACGGGTATTGTGGTTTCCTGCCAGGATGAAAAATCTCAGCTGAAGAACCGGGATAAGGCCATCAAAGTGCTGCGCTCCCGTCTGTACGATCTGGAGCTGCAGAAACGTCACGATGCCGAGGCGGAGGCCAGAAGAAGCCAGGTGGGAACCGGGGATCGTTCGGAGAAGATCCGGACTTACAATTTTCCCCAGGGCCGTGTGACGGATCACAGGATCAAACTGACGCTTCACCGTCTGGACAGTGTTCTGAACGGGGATCTGTCAGAGATCATAGACAGCCTGATTGCCGCGGACCAGGCGGCGAAGCTGGCAAACTTGCAGGAAGAGGCATAAAGAGGCGGCTGTGCCGCCGGGAGGGCAGAAGATACCGAAGTCCAGGCTGCAGAAGAAAATGTGCCGCAGTCCGGTATTTATTGCCCGCGGACGGTGAGAAAACAAGAAAACACGGACCGTCCGTCGGCGCCTTTTTGAGAAAAGGGCGCGCTGGATTTCAAAATGAGAAATACAAGGGAGGTACTGCGATGAAAAAAACAGCACTTGTCATCATGGCGGCGGGAATCGGAAGCCGTTTTGGAAAAGGGATTAAACAGCTGGCCCCGGTGGGCCCTTCAGGTGAAATCATCATGGATTATTCCATCCATGACGCGCTGGAGGCAGGTTTTAATAAGATTGTGTTTATCATTCGCCGCGATCTTGAGCAGGAGTTCCGCCGGGTGATCGGCGACCGGATTGAAAAGCTTGCGGAAGTGGAATACGTGTTCCAGGAGCTGGATGATCTGCCGGAGGGCTTTGAAAAGCCGGAGGGGAGAACAAAACCCTGGGGTACCGGACAGGCAGTGCTTTGCTGCAAGGGTGTGGTAAAAGAGCCTTTTGCGGTGATCAACGCGGACGATTACTACGGGAAGGATCCCTTTGTGAAGCTTCATGAGTATCTGGTGGAGGAGCATCCCGGAAAGCCGGCCGAGGGGGATATCTGCATGGCAGGATTTGTCCTGAAAAATACCCTCAGCGACAACGGAGGCGTAACCAGAGGCATCTGTACCCTGGATGAGGAAAACCGCCTGGTGGGTGTGGCGGAAACCTCCAACATTGTAAAGAGCGGGGAGGGAGCCGCCGCCGAACAGGCGGATAAGAGCCTTGTGCCCGTGGACGCGGACAGCCTGGTATCCATGAATATGTGGGGATTTCAGCCGGAATTTATCCGGGTGCTGGAGGAAGGCTTTGTGGAATTCCTCAAAGGCGTGCCCGAGGGAGATCTGAAGAAGGAGTACCTGCTTCCCATCAAGGTGGATGAGCTGATCCGCCAGGGAAAAGCCAGCGTGACTGTTCTCAGAACCGATTCCCAGTGGTTCGGCGTTACTTATCAGGAGGACCGGGCGGCAGTGGTGGAATCCATCGGCCGGCTGGTTGACGAGGGTGTATATACCAACCCTCTGTATTCATAAAATACAATACGGAAACTATTATAACAGGAAAGCCGCTGCCTGAAATCCGGTGACGGTTTTTCTGGTTCATGACAGTGGTAAGTCCGCGCGGCGTGCTTCCCACTGCACAGCAGGAGGAACAGAACATGGGAAAATATTTTGGAACCGATGGATTTCGCGGAGAGGCCAATGTGGATCTGACCGTGGAGCATGCGTACAAGGTAGGACGTTTTCTGGGCTGGTATTACGGAAGAGAGCATAAGGCACAGATTGTGATCGGAAAGGATACCAGAAGAAGCAGCTATATGTTTGAGTATTCCCTGGCAGCCGGACTTACGGCTTCCGGAGCAGACGCGTATCTGCTGCATGTAACCACTACGCCCAGCGTTTCCTATGTGGTGCGCACCGAGAATTTTGACTGCGGAATCATGATTTCCGCCAGCCACAATCCTTTCTATGACAACGGCATCAAGATCATCAACGGAAACGGCCAGAAGATGGACGCGGATGTGGAAGCGCAGATCGAGCGTTACATCGATGACGGAGAGCCGGCGATCCCCTTCGCCGTGGGCGAGGATATCGGCCGTACCGTGGATTTTTCCGCGGGAAGAAACCGTTATATCGGCTATCTGATTTCCATTCCCACCCGTTCCTTTAAGAATTTCCGGGTAGGGCTGGACTGCGCCAACGGAAGCGCCTCCTCTGTGGCGAAGAGCGTTTTCGACGCGCTGGGAGCGAAAACCTATGTGATCAACAGCCAGCCGGACGGCACCAACATCAACAGAAACTGCGGCTCCACCCATATCGAGGTTCTGCAGAAGTATGTTAAGGAGAATCATCTGGATGTGGGTTTTGCCTATGACGGAGACGCGGACCGCTGCATCGCTGTGGACGGCGAGGGAAATGTGGTTGACGGCGACCTGATCATGTATGTCTGCGGAAAATACATGAAAGAGCAGGGAAAACTGGACAACGATACCATTGTCACCACCATTATGTCCAATCTGGGACTGTACAAGGCCTGCGACCGGGCGGGCATCCGCTACGAGAAGACTGCGGTGGGCGATAAATACGTCTGCGAGAATATGATGGCCAACGGCCACAGCCTGGGCGGAGAGCAGTCCGGCCACATCATTTTCAGCAAGCATGCCACCACAGGAGACGGTATCCTCACCTCTCTGATGGTGATGGAAGTGATCATTGAGAAAAAACAGCCGCTTTCCGTGCTGGCCTCCGAGGTTTACATTTATCCGCAGCTGCTGAAGAATGTGCGGGTGGCCAACAAGGCACAGGCAAGAAACAATCCTGCGGTGCAGGCTGCCATCGCCGAGGTGGAGAGCACACTGGGAGACGACGGAAGAATCCTGGTGCGTGAGAGCGGCACGGAGCCGGTGATCCGGGTGATGGTGGAAGCCAGAAAAGATTCTGTCTGCCGCGAGATGGTGGATAAGGTAATCACGGTGATGGATCAGGAAGGCCTGATCATTGACTGATAACAGGTGACGGGCGAATGAAAAAGATATGGTTGCTGCTGGGATGTACCCTGCTGCTGGCGTCCGGCTGCGGCACATCGCAGGCGGATGAGCTCTATAACAATGGAATAGAGGCGCTGAACGAGGGCGATTACGAGGGCGCTGTGGAAGCCTTTGAACAGCTGACCCAGTCCGGGGAACGGCTGGCGGAGGCCTACCGGGGCGAGGGAATTGCCTGGCTTCGGCAGGAGTCCTATCCGGAGACCATTGCGGCCTTTTCCCGGAGCCTCAATTACATGGATTTCTCCAACGCGGAATTTGAAAAGGATGTGACGTACTATCTGGCTTCGGCCCGTCTGTCCTACGGCGAGGTGGACAAGGCCATCGAACTTTACAGCGGCCTTCTTAGAAAGGAGGCGGACCAGGAATGTTATTTTCTGCGGGGAAAGGCATATCTGATCCAGGGAGATCTGGAAAATGCCCAGAAGGACTTTACCCGGGCGCTGGCGGACAGTACAGATTACAATTCCTATATCACCATTTATCAGCTGTACGTGGATCAGGGGCAGCGCTCCGAAGGGCAGGTATGGCTGGAAATGGCGCTGGAGCTTACACCGGAGACAGGAGAAGATTATTACCAGAGAGGAAGAATCCTGGTTTTGCAGGAGGAATATGAAGAGGCCGCGGATGCGCTGGTGGAGGCGGTGAATCTGGAGTACAGCGACGCCATGTTGCTGCTGGGAAGGGTTTATCTGAATATGGGCGATTCCGCCAGTGCCCGTTCTATGTATCAGAACTATCTGGACGAGGGAGAATATCCGGGCAGGGGATACAACGGGCTGGCGCTTTGCGATATTTATGAAGGCTCTTATGACAGCGCCCTGCAGAATATCCAGAGCGGTCTGGAGGCCGGCGAGGATGAGGAGGCGAGAAAAAGCCTTCTTTACAACGAGATCGTGGTGTATGAGTACCAGAAGGATTTTGCCACGGCCAAAAGCAAAATGGCCGAGTATCTGGCGGCATATCCCGATGATCAGGATGCGGTGAGAGAAAATCAGTTTCTTTCCACCAGATAGCGGAGGATACACGGATGTATGAGTTTGGGGAACAGATGGAGCGGGTGATTCTGGCTGCGGTACAGACCGAGGACGGGGATGATACCCGGCAGTCCCTGGCGGAGCTGCGGGATCTGGCAGAGACTGCGGGAGCGGATGCCGTGGCCACAGTGATCCAGAACCGGGAGGCGGTCCATCCGGCCACCTACCTTGGAAAGGGAAAGCTGGAAGAGATCCGGGAGCTGATCTACGATCTGGATGCCACCGGAGTGATCTGTGACGATGAGCTGACGCCGGCCCAGATGAACAATCTGGAACAGGAGCTGGAGTGCAAGATCATGGACCGGACCATGGTCATTCTGGATATTTTCGCCTCCAGAGCCTCCACCAGCGAGGGAAAGATTCAGGTGGAGCTGGCGCAGCTGAAGTACCGGGCGGCCCGTCTGGTGGGCATGCGCGCCTCGCTGTCCAGGCTGGGCGGCGGGATCGGCACCAGAGGCCCCGGTGAGAAAAAACTGGAGATGGACCGGCGGCTGATTCACCACCGGATCGGCCAGCTGAAGGAAGAGCTGGCGCAGGTGCAGAAGCACCGGGACCTGATCCGCAGTCAGAGGGACAAGAGCGGAACGAAGGTGGCGGCTATCGTGGGCTATACCAATGCGGGCAAATCCACGCTGCTGAATACCCTGACGGGCGCCTCTGTGCTGGAGGAGGACAAGCTGTTTGCCACGCTGGATCCCACCACCCGTATTCTGGAGCTGCCGGGAAAACAGCAGATTCTCCTGACGGATACGGTGGGATTCATCCGGAAACTGCCCCACCATCTGATTGAAGCTTTTAAAAGTACCCTGGAGGAGGCCAGATACGCGGATATTATTCTCCATGTGGTGGATGCCGCCAATCCGCAGCGGGAGGAGCACATGTATGTGGTTTACGATACGCTCCGCCAGCTGGGCGTGCAGGATAAAAAGATCATCACCCTGTTCAATAAGCAGGATAAATGCGACGGGGACGAGCAGCTCCGGGATTTTCAGGCAGACCGGGTATTGAATATTTCCGCCAGATCAGGCGAGGGTCTGGAGCTTCTGAAGGAAACTCTGGAGGAGCTGCTGCGGGAGGGACAGATTTACCTGGAGCGGCTGTATCCCTATGACCAGGCAGGGAAAATCGCGCTGATCCGCCAGTACGGGGAGGTCACCCGGGAGGAATATCTGCCGGAAGGAATTTCCATCTGTGCCTATGTGCCTCCGGAGATTTATCCCAGGGTGTGACAAGCAGCAGCGGTTCAGCCTTACGGCTGAACGGCAACGAAAATTTCACCGGGCAGACGGTTGACAGAAATCGGCCCGTCTGTTCCGGAAAAAGGCCGGAAAACAGGCATTTTCCGGGTAATCCGGTTGACAGAAGGTGACACCATATCTAGTGCTAATGCATAATTGCGGCACCAGATATGGTGTTTTTGCTGTTGACATCCCTTCTTTCTTTTGTTAGTATAGACATACAGGTCAGGAAAATACGCGAGCGGTCTCGGGTTTTTGGAGACCGTTTTTTGGTGACGGAGAGGAAAATATGCAGACAGCTTTGAGCCCCGCCGGCAGCTGACCGCCGGTGTATGGGGAGATTTGGAAGCGTTTCACGAAAGGAAAGGCAGAAGGTATGTTTCATGTAGTAAAACGGGACGGGGAGATTGCCGATTTTCAGATCGGAAAAATTACAGAGGCGCTGAGAAAGGCTTTTGAGGCCACCGGGTTCCAGTATAGCCAGGATATGCTGGATATGATGGGACTTCGGGTGACGGCGGATTTTCAGGGGAAAATCGCGGAGGAAAAGATTTCCGTGGAGGATATTCAGGACAGTGTGGAGACGGTGCTGAGCCAGTGCGGGTACGCGGAGGTGGCGAAGGCGTATATTCTTTACCGCCGCCAGCGGGAAAAGATCCGCAACATGAAGTCCACGATTCTGGACTATAAGGAGATTGTCAACAGTTATGTGAAGGTGGAGGACTGGAGAGTCAAGGAGAATTCAACGGTCACCTATTCCGTGGGCGGGCTGATTCTCAGCAATTCCGGGGCGGTGACAGCCAATTACTGGCTTTCCGAGATCTATGACAAGGAGATTGCGGACGCCCACAGAAACGCGGATATCCACATCCACGATCTGTCCATGCTCACCGGATACTGCGCGGGCTGGTCCCTGAAGCAGCTGATCCAGGAGGGGCTGGGCGGCATCGAGGGAAAGATTACGTCCGCTCCGGCAAAGCATCTGAGCGTTCTCTGCAACCAGATGGTGAACTTTCTGGGCATCATGCAGAACGAATGGGCCGGGGCCCAGGCCTTTTCTTCCTTTGACACCTATCTGGCTCCCTTCGTGAAGGCGGATCATCTGTCCTATCCGGAAGTGAAAAAGTGCATTGAGTCCTTTATCTATGGTGTGAACACCCCCAGCCGCTGGGGAACCCAGGCGCCCTTTTCCAATATCACGCTGGACTGGACGGTGCCGGAGGATCTGGCGGAGCTGCCGGCCATTGTGGGCGGAAAGGAAATGGATTTCCGGTATAAGGACTGCAAAGAAGAGATGGATATGATTAACCGGGCGTTTATCGAGACCATGATCGAGGGGGATGCCAACGGCAGGGGATTTCAGTATCCCATTCCCACCTATTCCATCACATCGGATTTTGACTGGTCCGATACACCCAACAACCGCCTGCTGTTTGAGATGACCTCCAAATACGGTACGCCGTATTTCTCCAACTATATTAACAGCGATATGAAGCCCAGCGATGTGCGGAGCATGTGCTGCCGCCTGCGTCTGGATCTGCGGGAACTGCGGAAAAAGACGGGAGGGTATTTCGGCTCGGGAGAGAGTACGGGTTCCGTGGGAGTGGTGACCATCAACATGCCCCGGATCGCCTATCTGTCCAGAGATGAAAAGGAGTTTTTTGCCCGGCTGGATCATCTGATGGATGTGTCGGCCCGCTCTCTGCACACGAAGCGGGAAGTGATCACCCGGCTGCTGAATGAGGGGCTGTATCCCTATACCCGCCGGTATCTGGGAAGCTTCGACAATCATTTTTCCACCATCGGGCTGGTGGGCATGAACGAGGCAGGGCTGAATGCCCGCTGGATCGGCGCGGATATGGCGGATCCCAGAACTCAGGAATTTACAAAAAAGGTACTGAACCATATGAGAGACCGGCTTTCGGATTACCAGGAGGCATACGGGGAACTGTTTAACCTGGAGGCGACGCCGGCGGAGTCCACGGCGTACCGTCTGGCCAAACACGACAGGAAGCGCTGGCCGGATATCCGCACCGCGGGAGGAGAGGGGGATACTCCTTACTACACCAACAGCTCCCATCTGCCGGTGGATTATACCTCCGACATTTTTGACGCCCTGGATATCCAGGATGAGCTTCAGACTCTGTATACTTCCGGTACCGTGTTCCACGCGTTTCTGGGAGAAAAGCTTCCGGACTGGAAGGCGGCCGCGGCGCTGGTGCGAAAGATCGCGGAGAACTACCGGCTGCCCTATTATACCCTGTCCCCCACCTATTCCGTGTGCCGGGATCATGGATATATTGCGGGAGAGCATTTCACCTGTCCCACCTGCGGGAAGAAGGCGGAGGTTTACAGCAGAATCACCGGTTACTACCGCCCGGTGCAGAACTGGAACGACGGGAAAGCCCAGGAGTATAAGAACCGGACCGTGTACGATATTGTCCATTCCACAAGCCCTGGGAAAAAGGAAAATACCGCGGCCGCGGCCGGAGAAGAGATGTCTGCCGGCGGCGGTGAATCGGACGGCAGGTATCTGTTTACCACTTCCGACTGTCCCAACTGCAGGATTGCCAGACAGATCCTGTCCGGCGAGGAATATACTGTGGTGGATGCCGCAAAGCATCCGGAGATGGCTTCACGGTATGAGATTCTCCAGGCTCCCACGCTGGTGGTGGTTCAGGGAGGCCGGGTGAAGAAATATGTAAATGCTTCCAACATCCAGCGTTATATGGATGAGCGGATGGTACTGGAAGGATAAGAGATAAGATATAGGATAAGAAAAGCTGCTGTATGAGCCGGCGCGCGGTATTCCATTACCGCAATCCGCTCATACAGCAGCTTTTTATGCGTAATACTGATCGATGCCGTCGGCGATGCCTTTTGCGATTTTCTGCTGGTAGGAATCGCTGGCCATGTTCAGATCTTCTGTCTGATTGGTCATAAAGCCCATTTCCACAATCGTCACCGGAATGGTACTCCAGTTGATGCCGCTCATGGTGTCTGTGGTCATGACTCCCCGGTTTCTGGTGCCGGTGGATGCACAGAGA
>DVON01000170.1 GCA_018713585.1 Candidatus Pullilachnospira stercoravium
CTGATTGGCACGGGTGCGAAAGTTGTTTGCTTCCAGGATCTCCTGCAGGCGGCTGTCAAAGTTTCCTGCCTTGATGGATACTTTCTCGTTCATCAACAGGTTCGCCCAGTCCTCGCATACCTTTTTAGCCATCCCCAGCTTATACCGATTCTGTTTTTTTGTCTGGATGCCATCATAGATCCAGTAGGTGTGAAATTTTTTTACGGTTCCCTGATACCAGGAAAGCCATTCGGAAATATGGGTATAGGTGGAATCCGCCACCACGCCATACCGTTTCCGTTTCTGCAAATAATTCTGTATCGCTCCCATGTGTTCCTCCTATGCCGCGATATATAAGATCTCATCCTGAATAGATTCTGTGGAATATTCCGTGGAATCCAGACTGTCCACATTCATCAGGCCGTCATCCAGCCGGACGTCCTGGTTCTTTTTCGTATCATCGTATACTGCCTGTTCAAAGGCGGAAATGATATTGCTGCAATGCTTCATGACTTTCCATCGGTTCTGCGCGATCAGGCTGTTATAGAAAGCGATCCTGTCATTGATGGGGCCTTTAATCGCATTCTTGATATCAATGGCTACATGGGCCTGTACGCAAGCCACTTCCAGCCCGGCAATCAATGTCTGCTCCGCGCTGTCGCAGTAAGCCTCGTATACTTTGTATTTTTTCTGCGCCCGTTTTACGAAATCCACAAAGGATTCCTGGAGCTGCTTCGGCGTGATCCGCTTCTTCTGGTAAAACTCGTCCAGGACAACCACTTGCTTGAATCCTTTGGTGAATCCTGTCAGGGTAAAGGAATGTGCCGACTTTGTCCCGCCGAAATCAACGCCGATCACCGCATATAGGATTTCCTGATTTTTCAGCCAGTCCGCCGTTATGATGTAATCTTTCGGGTTATCGGCAAATTGCTGGTAGATCAGGCCATCTGCGGCCACCCACTGGCCCAGGATAAAGCGTTTATAAAATACGCTTCCGTGCGGCCAGGCGTTTTTGTACTCCTCTTTCCGCTTTTTGGATATGGACAGGTTATCATCCATGGTAAAATGCAGATGATAAACCTTCTTCTTTTTCCTCTCCTCCGGCATCAGATATTCTTCCCGGATAAAATGATGCGGCCCTTCCGGGTTGCAGTTCATCCAGAACTTCCAGCCATCCACCGAACACCTGGCCACCGCCTGGTCTACAAAGGATTTGGGGAACAGCGCCGCTTCGTCCAGGTAGGCCCCTGCCGCCGTCAGTCCCTGGAGGGCGTCCTGGCTGGCTTCTGTATTGGCTCCATACAGGTAGTAGGTATTGGTTCCGATTTCCAGGCGGGCGTCCGTTCCTGACCGGACATATTCATATGGCCATCCCCATGCTTCCAGCATCTGCAGCATAGGACGTACCACGTTCTTTTTCAGGGCTCCCATGGTCTTGCCCGCCAGGATGAAGGACTGTCCGGAAAACATCTCCTGTGACCAGGTTAAAAATCCGATGATGCACGCGATTGTCTTTCCTGAACGAATCGATCCATCGGCAACAATGTAATTGTTTTCGGATGCGCGGACCATTGGCCTCCACCAGTGGGTTAGGCGTCTCTGTTGTTCGGAAAACGGTTTAAATTCAAACCTCGCCGGTCTCTTCTTCTTCGCTGCCATCGTCATCCTCCTGGTCAAATAAGTGTTCCATCTCCTCCTCCGTTGGCCGCATAGCCTTCAGGAAGGATTGAATATTGTCATTTTCCTGATCCGTATCGCCCACTTCCTGGTCTCTGGCGCGTTTTGCCCGGTCTGTACGGATCTGCTGTTCTTCCAGGTCGGCTTCGGACTTATCCGTCTGTCCGATTGTGGCTTTTATGGCATTGTACGCCTTCACATCTCCCATGGCCGCCTTCTCCACCATGGCCATGCAGATGATCTCTTCATAGGTGCTTTCTCCGCCATCTGCCAGCAGGATGTCGGATAGCCCCTCCACCTCTGCTTTCATGGTCAGGATCCGATTCATCGTCTCCCTCATGCGGGCTTTTCTACGCCGAGTTTCTCCGCTTGCTTTTCCCCCTGCCGACTGGATTCTTCTTTGTTCGCTCTTTGTTCGTTTATGAATCGGGACTAAGTTTTCATTGTTTGCCATCACCTCACCTTCCTATCGTCTGGGGTATTTTATTGCATGAGAAAAGCACCCCGGAGGGTGCCTTACTCATACTTATTTTACTTTTCTTTTAGCATCAGCTAATTCATATTTCAAATTGCTAATTTCCGTTTTAATTGCGTTCGCTCTATCGGGTCTTTCTCTTAACTCCATTTGTAACTGATTTAATTCTCTTTCCATTCTCCTGATATCGCTCCATGTATAATCTCCTGACATACTCTATACCTCCCGAATAATTTTTTATAATTCTATCACAAAACACCCCGTATTTCTACATGGTGTTTCAAAAAATGTATTGGAGAATGCCGGATCATGGCGCCCGGCGGCCAACAGGAGGTTTCTGAGCTGCCTGCTCTTTTTCCTAGGATAAACATTATCATATTTCGGGCGAACGTGGGCGAACGTTTTTTATGTTTTTTCATTTTCTTTTTCCAAATAGCGGTTATGCTTCATCCTGCAGCTGTCTGCTGTGTACGGCGTTTTCTTCTTCGGATACCGTATATTCATGGCATTCGCCACCTGAAACCATTTCATATCGTCAAGATAATACATCTGGTATATCTGCCGGATTTCACTTTTAGGAATCCTGGCAATAAAATCATCCACCATGGCCAGGGCCTCCGAAAGATCATCCTCCCGGATTTTTAACTTTTCCACTCTCCGTTTTATCATCGTTTTTACCTTCATGTATTCCGGCACCGGGTAGCCTGTGATCTTGATCGGTCCAATGGTTCCATCCCTGCGGGTTCCCCGTACCGTATCTGACACCACCCCTTCCTCTTCGATGCGTCGAAGGCGTTCCTGGTCCCGATCGATCCGATGTCGCAGGTCAGCTACCTCCTGCCGGATCTGGCAGTATTGTGCAAGTGCTTCAGTCAATTTCATGGCCCCGTCTCCTTTTTCTCCGCTCAAATTTTCTGCATTTATCCACCGGGCAGCCCCTCTGGTGTCCGGTTATCAGGATATAATCATAGGTAACCCGGTCAATATTTCCCCCTGGGGTCAGCCCGCTGTATATGCAGTACCGGCACTGCTCCGCTTTTATCCGTCTCCGCTCCGCCTCTGTCATCCTCCACCTCTTTCTCCGGGCCCATGAGCCAGGCCCGGAAGTATTCGTGATATATTACTGCCAATAGCCTTTGTTATAAATAGTTCCTGCCGAATTTTTCCCGGAACTCCTCCGGGGTGTGGTTCTGCTCCCAGGCAGCTTCCGCATAGCCTTTTACGATCAGATCCGTCTTCCGGCTGTTATGTACCCCTGCCGGCCCTGTCCTGTGGTGCCGCGGGCACAGGTACACCGTCAGTCCCTCCTCCTCGCTGGCTGTCCTGTTCGACCCGCCAAATACATGGTGGCGTTCCAGATCCGGCCAGTAGATATTGTTATTATCCAGCAGCATACAAAGGAAGCACCGCCCGTCCTTTTCCTGGAGGATGCTGGGTGGGTGCCGGATCCGGCGTTTCTTTTTGGCCCCTGCCTTCGGAAACAGAAGGCCGCTGGTTTTTCTTTTTCTCATGACATTCGCGACTGCCTTGTCTGCTGTTGGGTCCTTGATTCCTTCACCATTCATTTTTTCACCTTATCGTCTCATAAATTTCTTTTTTGTGATTGTACTGGACAGGTACTGGCGCTCCGCAATTTATACAGGTGACGTCAAACATTTCCTCTGACTTATTGGTCATATACTTAAATCTGCCTCCACACTCGCAGTTTACATACATAGGCTTCAAAGGTTCCTCAAATTCTTTATTGCACCCACATACATCGCAATGGATACCGTCCGTCCCTTTTTTACTGCAAAATCCTTTCTCCGCACCGCACTCTGGACACTTTATGTACAGGAATCCCGTGTATTTTTTACCCCCCCCCACAGATTCTGAAAAATAATCATGTTCCACAAGTGAGTTCCGGTCATCCAGCGCTTCCTCCCTGGTAATCACTTTCTTTTCTGTTTTACTGTTTTTTGATACCTCAGGATTCTTCACATCGATGTTCAACTTTCCGTCTTTATCCAGCAGATTTCTTACGATTTCAGAAAATAAAGCTTCTTCCTGTTCCGTTTTTACCGTAAATCTCCGTTTTGATGTACTTATTGTCAGCATTGTCTTCTCCTTTCTTTACCAATGCCCCCATATGGCCGCCCCATACATGGCCCATATGACCACCAGCATTGCAGCGATCCCCAGTACGGCCCCTGCCCCTTCCAAAATCCCCAGTAAGAAAGATTCCCGTAAACACTTTGGCTTCCTTTCTTCCTCCTGATGGGTGATTTTCAACGCGTCCGCATATGCCCGCAGCTCCCCCTTTTCTTCTTCTGTCAGGTAAGTGTGTTCCTGGATCTGGTGGGCTTTCCAGGCGATTCTGCTGCGGATTCTCTCGTATCCTGTCACTCTTTTCCCTCCCTTCCGGCCCGTTTCATCCGGAATTCATAACCTGTCAGCCGGACGGCCCGGACGCATCCGGGATGGTCCGTAGCCAACAGGCCCCGGTCCATCAGGGATGTCACATGGGTTTGTACCGTCCGGCGGCTGATATTCAACGCTTCTCCAATCTCCTCATAGGAAGGGCTGTACCCGTGTTTCCGGAAATACCGGACAAAATACAGGTAAATCTCTTTTTCTGTCTGCTGCCCCTGCCGGCAGCGGTACGCTTTATTCACGGTTTGCCTCCCCTTCCTTCATCCATTTCCCCCTCCCTTTGTACGGATCCGGCATGGGGCGCCAGGCCAGGATTTCCACCACCGGCTGGGAAATATCCGGCGCCGGCGCAATGCTGGCGGTGTCCTCAAACAGATCCTGATCATCCATGTACTGATACCTCCATCCGGATTCTTCCCCCAGATAAACTGCTTCGCAGGTTTCTGTGTACTCCGGGTGTTCAATAAGATCTTCTTCCATTACCCAGTCTTCATGTACATCTGCTATCCAGCAGTGATGAAGAATCGTTGCTTCCACCCGGGTCCGTTCCGGCGGGAGCTCTCCCCCTTCCACCGGAATCCATTCCATTTCATTCTTCTGTGCCATGGTGCGGATCAGGGCCGCTGCTTCTGCCAGGGCCTGCCGGTCCTCATTCCTGAGTGCATTTCCTCTATATCGCAATGTTTCCAAAATCGCTGCTATGGTATCTTTTCTCATGTTCACACCTCCCTCTCTACGCCTCCAGTTCTTTCCCTTTATCATCCACCAACAGTTTCAACCACGCCTCCAGACGGTTGGCATCCCCCAAAATTCCCCCTGCCTCAGAATTCTCCTTGTACCAGCCGGACAGGTAAAGGGCGGCACCCCATGCCGTACATCCTTCCAAAAACTCTTTCCGGGTCTGCATCGGCGGATTAATCGGCGGAATGGAGGAGGTTCCCTTTTCTTCCGTATTTTCTTCCTCACTTTCCTCCATCGCTTCCGTTTTCCCCGTGGTTGTTTCTCCCGACGGTTCCTGGGGCTCTTCCGGTTCCTCCATCCGGGTATCCTTCCCTGTATTTACAGGCTTTTCCGGTTCCGCCGGCGGAACTTTTTGGGGCGGGGTGACCGTGGTTGTTGTGGCGCTGGTCTCCCTTGTTACCGTCTTAACCTCCGGCGCCCCGTAATAGGCCTCATGGGTCCGGCTGCCGGAAATGGCGTCTGCATAGATCTCCTGCATCAGGGCGAAAAATTCTGTGTAGGTCATCTGGTGGGTTTGTGTCTCTCCGAATATTTTATATTTGATCCCCTGCTCCAGCCCGTAGAAAAACAGCATATACCGCCCCCTGCGGTAGCTGAGATTTCCGGAAGGGTTGATAAGATCCACCAGCTCCTCCATGTCTCCGGTCACATAGCCCTCTGAAAGGTAAAAATCATTCAGCAGTTTCGGACGTTCCCGGAAAAACTCAATCACCACGCCCTTCAGATCGTTATTCTCCTGCGGTTCCTGCTTTTCAAACTGCTTCAGCTCCCGGATCTGGGCCCGTGTGGTATCCATGGTAACCAGTTCCCGGTCTTCCTGGGACAATTTGAGCATTTCAGCCAGCACAGAGCTTCCCAGGCCCTGGTACCGCTCCTGTAGCTCCATGCTGTAGCCGTCTTTGGAAAATTCCTCGTTGATGGCGATAAAGGTGCTGGTGGTGCTCTTTTCCAGGCCGTATTCTGCTTTGGCAAATTCCCCCAGGCTCTTGTATCCGTCCCGTTCATACAGTTTTCCGTCCCGGATCTTCCGGAGCCGGTAGCCGATCCGCACAAACGCCCCCACGGCGGAGTTTAGCTCCTGCCGCAGCGCTTCTTTTTCTCTCAGCCAGTCATCCAGTGTCATCTGTACATATTCCATAATCTTTCCTCCCTATGCGCTGATCCTAACACGCGTTTTCTGCATGTTCTGCGGTTTCAGACTCTTTTTAAACCGTTTCAGAACCTTTTCGATCTTTTCCCGGTCAGGCTGCCGGTCATATTCCGAGTACCACTGCCGGATCCGGTCTGTCTCCATCTCAATCTCAATGGTGTAATAAGGCTTTTCCGGGTCCTCCTTTTTCCGCAGGAATAAAATCCAGCTTTCCCCTGCCGCCATCCTGTTCATATAGAGGTTGCTGGCGCCAACGCAGTGGTGCAGCGTTCTTCCCTCCCGCATCAGTTCCTCGCATTTGGCCGCCGGCACGATCATGTATTCCTTATCCTGCCAGTAGTACCTGGCCGCCTCCCTGATACGGCTTCTGATCTTCTTGTCCAATTTCCGGTAACCTTTCAGGCGTTCCTGTTCTTTTCGGGTATTGGCCAGCTCTGTCAGCTCATCATGCCGGGCTTTCAAATCCCTGGGGAACCGCACGATATCGTCCTGCAGGTTTAATCGTTCCTTTTCTGCCATTTCTAGGTAATCCTTCCACTCAATCAGGGCTTTCTCCTGGTTTTTTTGTTTTTCCAGATAATTCAGGGCCCGTTCCGGGGTGATGCCGTATTTCAGGATCTCTCTCAGGTCTTCGCGGTAAATCCCGGCCATATCCATCCGGATCAACAGATCCTGGCGGAGTTTCTTTCCTGACTGCTGCTCATACTGCAGCCAGCCCAGGATCCGCACTCCTCCGTTCATCTGCCGCAGGCGGCCAATCCGGTCACTGTTGATCCCCAGCACTTCTTCCGCATCTTTCCCGTTCCTTTTGATATACCTGTAGGAATCCATATAATCCATGGCCAGACGGGTCAGGCCGGCATTGGCAAGATATCCTGTAACTTTTTGCGGCCGGAGCAGATGCTCCAGGTATACCGGGCATCCCGGGGATTGTGCCAGTATCTTTTCCAACGGGACGTCCCGCAGGGATGGAATGCCTCGGCGCAAGGCTGCCAAGTTCCGGTGGTATACCACTGCCCGGCTGTTGTGGTTGATATAGTGGGATTTGCACCATCGGATTTTCCCGCTCTGTTTAAAATTGGTGTAATCATAATCACGGATATTTCTCATATCCTTGTCCCGCAGCTGCCTGCTGTCCTCCGATAAAGAAAGACGTTCCTGCCATCCATTCTCCTGCTTGTGCACTTTCCGGCAGTGAAAACTTCGGATCATATAGCCGCCCGGTATCTGCTGGATCAGGGCAGCCCGCCCATAATCATAGATCTCTTTTTGCTCATTCCAGGATTTTCCCGTAACCGCCCGGCCACATGCCGGGCAGTAAATCCTCTGATTATGAACGGATTTTATTCTGGTTTTTATAAGCTTTCTACAGGCGGTGCAGTATGCTTCTCTCTTTTTTGCATTGTAAAAGAGATATTGTTTCCTCCAGAAAACTTCCTCCTGAACCCACTGGCCAAAATCCGCCGGGGACTGGGACACCCGGTCCATCACCCGGTCAATCTCCTGGATCTCCTTGCGGTGTATGGCTGTGGTCTGCCAGTCATTGATAGCCCCTGCAATGGTGCGGTTCTGGGAATCCAGGTAACGCATGACAAGATCCCGGTCTTTTTCTGATATCCAGAAGGTATTTTCGTAGCGCTTTGTGAAATCATACGCACCCATGCTGATGTTCTGCAGCTTTGCGCTGCTCCATTTTCCTTCCTGCGGGAGATAGGTGGCATACTTATGCTCTTTTGCCGACAGGAAAAGGATATACGCCGGCTCCTCGTTGCTGTTCCGGAGGTCTTCCCCACGGTAAATTCTGATTTTCAAAATTCCATTTAAGACGCCGGCCCGGAAGTAGCTGTGGATCTTGTATTGGATATAATGATCCCCATACCAGCACTGTTCCGTTTTCCTGATTTCTTCCCGATCTGCGTAGGCCAGTTCCCAGATTTCATCCGTCACGCCCAGGGTATCCAGTTCCAATAAATCCTTCCTTCTCATTTCTTGCCTCCCAGGTAATACTCCCGAATGATCTTTTTTGCCGTCCCGGCGCCCGGGATCCCCAGGGTAACCTTCGCATTGCTGATGCCGGCGGCCTTTACGATCTCCGGATCGATCTTCTGCTGATGGCCAAACGACCACTTCAACAGCTCCCCGATGCAGCCTTTCAGGGTCTTCCCCTGCCGGCGGACGGCCAGGGCAAGAGATTCTGATTCCATGCAGCGTCCTTTGATGTATTCCACCCAGTCTTCCATGATCTCCTGGGGCTTCAGTTCCCGGCACTCTATCTCCAGTTTCCCCAGGGCCGCGGTCAGCGGATCGCACAGCTGTGGCACTTCCCCGCGGATGTACAGGTCGGTGTATTCCTCCGGGATGCCGTTTTCTTTGGCCAGCAGGCGCAGGCTGTCCATGTCTCCCTCATTAAACAGTCCCTCTGCCGCCTGGTTGATTCCTTCGCAGTCCATTTCTCCGAATTTATCGAACATCCTGTTCGCCTCCTTCTTTCCGTTTTTTCATCTCGTTTCTGAGCCAGCCAGTGTAGGCGTGATCTCCCAGGGCAAATTCCAGGGGGCGCTCCCTGGTTTCCCGGTAAACCTGCTGCCACAGTTCCTTGTATTTCACCGGCTCCCCCGTGCTGGTAACCCATCCGCTTTCCTCATAATGCTCCATTCTGCCATAGCCGCCGGCCAGATACGCCTCCTCTGTATGTACGATAATCCGGCAGGGCGTACAGTGCCCCAGCGCATCCAGCAGCATTTCAAGGTCCCGCTTCTGCCGACTGCCCTCTGCCTTCCCGAAATGTTCCCGGGTATGCAGCCGGATTCCCTGGTACTCCAGCACATAACCATACCAGCCCTGGCACGGGTGTACGGACTTCGCTCCGTTCTCCAGATACATATGTACGGTTTTCTGACTTTTTTCAAGTGTTTTCTCTTCCGGCACTTCCGGTTCAAAATCCTCTTCTCCATTAAGCGTTTTCTTAAACGCATTTTCTTTTCTATCCATTTCCCGTTATTCCCTTTTTTTGATTTTTACCATCGTGTAATGCTGATACAGGCAGCCGGTCACCGGGTTGATGCCGGTATGGATGGAGTCCTTGTCCAGGTAATATCCTTTCCGGGGCCGCGGCTCCCGCATCCGTACCAGGTAATCTACTACCGGCTCCGGTTTTATGAGATTCCGGGAATGGGAGTAGGCCGATTCCTCCGCCTCTTCTTCCTGCTTCTGCAGGTACTCCGCCAGATCCCGGCAGCCGCCCTCTTCATAAATCAGTTCCATCCATACTTTCCCCGCCTTCCAGCAGTCCGCAATCATCCGGTCCCCCTCCGGGATCCGGTTGATGACCAGGTGGTGGTGGATTCCTCCCCGGCTTCCCCGTTCCGTGACGCCTATCCATTTCAGTTCCTGTCCGGCGGCCCGGTAAGCTTTCCGGAGCTTGTCCAGAAACTTCGCCCGCTGCTTCACCGCCTCTTTCAGGGTTTCCGGCCGCTGATCCGGGCGGCAGGTAAGGGTGATCCAGTAATCCCCCGGCAGGAAATTCAGTTTCAGGTACCGGCGGATGGAATTCACCTTGTTCGTCCGGTTCTGCCGGCGGATCTGCTCCGGTGTGGGTTTCTGCCTCTTCGCCCTCTTTTTCCCCGGAGCCCCATAATTCCCGGTCACATATTCTTCCACCTCGATATCCCAAGGCGTATAGTAGGACTTCCTCTTGATCCGTTTCTTTTTCATCTCTGATCCCTAAGTCTAATATTCTAATCGAGTGATAAAACGGCGGGAAATCCGCCGTTTTGCTTGATTTCCCGCCGCCCGCATGGTATGATAAATATGGTTAATTTTTTAGGCGGACAGCGGTTCGTCTGGCACATACTTTTGGGGTATGTGCCTATTTTTTTGTCAGTTCTATCCACTCTTCCAGCGGGCGAATGTCCTCCAGCCGCCCGATCAGATCCACGAGGGTTCCGAAAATGGTAGGATAGCCCATGCTCATTTCGATCCGGAGGTTGTCCTCCTGGTGGATACAGGGCAAACGATACGTTTTCCCATCCGGATTTTTTATAGTCCTTCTCTGCTTTTTCATCAGTCCTTGTCTCCTTGCACACATAATGGGTTGGGCTCCCTGAATAAGACTTCCCTTTTGCCCGGCTCATGGTACCCTGCCGCCATAAAATCTTCGGCCAGCACAAGATCATAGTTATCTGTTGTCAGCGTTGCCATTGTCCCGCTAAATGCGGATACCGATATGTACTGCCCCAGCTCCGCGCTCTTTTTGGCAACCTCCAGCAGCAGCGGCTTTAACTCCTCAATCATCATCTTCTGTTCCTTCGTCATCGTACTCATCTCCCTCCTCCATGCCCCGGAACCAGTCAATATTGGCCACCAGCAGCAGCGCCGCAAACAGCGCAATCGCCACCAGGCAGCCGATCCAGCCCTTCCCCGGAGTGTCCAGGCCGGATCCGGCCATCAGGATACCCAGAAATGCCACCGTATTCACCGCCTTCCGTACCATGTCCCCGCCTCCTTATGCATTTTCCAGCTGGAAGATTGCCCACCGTAAGGCAGCAGTGGCTTCGGTGTCATGTTCTTTTTCTGCGCGCTCCAGCAGCTCATAAAGCTTTTCGATTTTCTTTTCATCCATAAACCTGTCCTCCCTCATTTCAGTATCTCTCCCCGCTGTTCTTCCGGGGTATGCAGGAAATCCATAAGCGCCCACATCTCCGCCAGGGTAAATGTCCCGGGATCCTTGATCTTTCTGGATAAGGTGACCGGGTGCATCCCCATCACTTTGCTCATTTCGGATTTCTGAGCAATCTGGTCAATCCTTGCTGTATTGATCAGGCGCGCCACGGCTTTTTCGCGACGCTGGTTTCTTGTAAGGAATACTTCGGGCATAAAATTTCTCACCTTCCTTTCTTATCCCTAACAGAATATTTGTTGTTGTGTATCCGCCTGCTTTTTACTTTCTTTTTCCGTTTCATAGTCCGAAACGGTTTCTTTTTCCCTGTAAAATGATTACAGTTATTTGCCTGGGACATTATTCTTCATTCTCCGCAATGAGCTCGTATCCATGTACTCTAACTTCTACTTTTATTCTTATATTGGGATATGTTTCTTTAAGTTCCTTGATCTTCTCCATTAATCTGTTTATATGGCGTAAATCATTTAAGTAAAATGTAATCTCAGTTCTCACTTATTCACCTCCAATTATCTGATTGTGGATTAAGTATTATCATCCAAAGTACCATCAATACAGTTGCTGGCATGGCGCCGTATACATATATCAGGGCAATGTAAATAATTAGTATTATCGTTGCCCTTTTCATTTCTCACTTTCCTTCCTTATCTGG
>DVON01000015.1 GCA_018713585.1 Candidatus Pullilachnospira stercoravium
GCCAGAAACACCCGGATTCCAAATTCATTGTCATCCGCGCCCCAGGAGTTGAAATTTTCATCAAACATCCCGATCTCTCTGGCAAATTCTGTGGGGACGGACAGGTTGCAGCCGTAAACCACCGCCCAGGGCGCAGGCCATGAAGTCAGATCATCTCCGTACATCTGATACATCCCTTCCCTGGAATCCTTCTGCCCGATCCCGGGCATCTTTTCAATCAGCGTATCCACATCCAGCTGCTCTGCCAGCCGCCGGATCTGCCCGCCTTCCTCCGCATTCAGCGGATAATTCGCGTAAGTATACCCCAAAACCAGACAGTTTTCTCCCTCCCTGCGGCGGTGTGCGTCCAGATGCTTCTGTATACCCTGAGAGGAGAGAAGAACACCGCAGTCAAGAAAGATACAGATTTTCCCTCTGGCATTGCGGATTCCTATATTCCTTGCCGCCGTGCAGCGGTATCCCTCATCCTCCTGGTAAAAATACCGGAGATTCAGCCGCTTCCGGTACTTTTCGGCAACCGCTTTCGTATGGTCATGAGATCCATCGTCCGCCACCAGCACTTCAAAGGTGTATTCCGTTCTCTGCCGGGTCAGCGCCTCCAGCGTCAGCCCCAGCTCCAGTTCCCGGTTATATGTGGGAATAATCACCGATGCGTCATAACATTTTTCCATTTTTCTTCCGCCCCTTTCTGTCATATGCCGCGGCCATCGTGCCTTCTCGCATGGCCGCGCCAATGTAAATCTCCGCCCGCAGACAGTTTCACCGGATCGCGCTGCCGCACAGCTTGCGGTAACAATCGTTGGAGCGGAGCAATTCCTCATGGGTACCCTTCCCTTCCAGCCGCCCTTTGCGTATCACGAAAATCTGATCCGAATGTTCCACCGTATACAGTCTGTGCGCGGAAACGATAACGGTTTTTCCCCGAAAAATCTTCCGTATATTTTTCAGAATTTCCGCCTCCGTCTCCGAATCCAGCGCGGAGGTCGCCTCATCCATCAGCACCACCGGCGCGTCCTCCAGAATCGCCCGGGCGATGGCCAGACGCTGCCGCTGGCCTCCCGAAAGCTGCATCCCTTTGGCTCCCAGCTTCGTATCCAGCCCGTCCTTCAGGGAATGAACAAAATCATCCAGCCCCGCCAGTCTCACCGCGTTTTCCACTTCTTCCTGCCGATACCCCTCCGGATTTCCCATAATCAGGTTGTCACGGATGGTTCCCTCCACCAGCGCGGGCATCTGCGGCACATAGGAACACAGCTTTCTCAGCTTTTGCGGCGCGTATTCCTTCTGCTCCCTGCCAAAAATCTCAATCCTCCCGGAATCTGCCTGGTAAAATCCCATCATCAGTTTCAGTATGGTGGACTTTCCGCTCCCGGAATCCCCCACCAGGGCCACCGACGCGCCGTTTCGAATATCCAGGGACAGATCCCTGAGCACCGGAGTCTTTCCCGTATAGGAAAAATGCACCCCCGAAAACCGCACCGCCGGATCCGCCGTTAGATCTGGCGTCCCCTGCTTTTCATTCGGACCGTCCTCCATTTCCACATCTTTTGACGCGAGGAACGAAAACAGCCGTTCTGCGGAGACGATGCCCGACTGAATATACTGCATAAACGCGTTAAATTCTTTGGTTCCCTGGCCCATAATTCCCATAACCGTTGCCGCCAGCACCGCCTGCGCCGCCGTGATTTCTCCGCCTGCCAGAAGTGCCACCGCCGCCGCCAGTCCCACCGGCTGCAGATAAAGGCTGAAAAAATCCACCAATGCGTAGCCTATCCCGTTGATATAGCGAAACTGTGCTTTTGTCCGGTACACTTCCCCGCTCCGTCTGTCATACTTCTTTTCCACCGGCCCGCGGACAGGAAACAGCTTGATCACCAGAAGTCCATTTACCGCTTCATTGATCAGCGACATCAACTTTTCCGTTCCTGTTTTGCCCTCTGCTTCCAGCCGCCGCACTCTGGGATTGAAAAACAGGGTAAAAAACAGAGCGATCAGGCACAGAAGCGCCGCAATCAGCACCAGCCGGAAATCCATGAGGGAAAGTACAAAAATGCCGACCGTCTCATACACACAGAACTTGAAAAGCCCTACGATAGCGTACCCCCGGAACATTCCGCCTGCCTTGTCCGCATCAATGCTCACCCGGCTCAGATATTCCCCGGAAGCTTTTCCGTCAAAGTTGCTCATGGGAAGCTGCTGCATATGGGCGAACACCGCTTTCTTCATATTGCAAAGACCATGGTAGCTGGCCGTTCCCATCCAGTAATTTCCCATGGCGATCAGCGGAGCCGCCACAAGAAACAAAATGAAAATCACCAGAAGCGGCCACAGGGACGCACCCTCCTGAATCACGGCAATCATCCGGCTGATAAACAGCGGCATCAGGTATACTGTTCCCAGCTCAATAAAAGAACACACCGCCCCCAATCCATACCGGCCTTTCTGGCCGTCCATAAACTGAAAGGATTTCCACAGAAAACCGAACACCTGTCCCAGGGAAATCTTACTGCTCTGTTCCATCATCCGGCCCTCCTTCCCTTTCAATCCCCTGTTTCTTCATCATTTCATAAAAGTATCCCCGACGGCGGAGCAGCCCGTCAGGCGTCCCTTCCTCTTTCACGGTTCCCTCCGCAATGCAGTAAATATAGTCGGCATGTTTCAGTCCCTTCATCCGGTGGGTGACAATCACCGCCGTCCGGTTCTCCAACAGATGGTCGAGGGCAGCCTCCACCTTTGCCTCCGCCTGCTGATCCAGCGCCGAAGTGGCCTCGTCCAGAAGAACCAGCTGTGCGTCCGCCAGAAAAGCCCTGGCAATGGCCAGCCGCTGTCTCTGGCCGCCGGAAAGATTCCTGCCGCCTTCTCCCACCTGCGCATACAGTCCTCCGGGAAGCCTCTCGATCTCCTCCCAGATCTGTGCCTGCCGCAGCGCTTCCCTGGCCGCTTCCTCTGTGATGTCCTCCCTTCCGCAGCAGATATTTTCAAAAACACTCCCGGAAAACAGGAAGGGATCCTGAGGCACCAGGGCGATCTGCTCCCGAATCTTGCGCCGGTCCGTTGCCGCATACGCCTGTCCTTTCCAGAACAGATGATCCGCCCCGTCATCATACAGGCCGCACAACAGTTTCAGAATGGTACTTTTCCCAAAACCGCTTTCCCCAATCACACCGATTCTGGTATGCTCCGGAACGGAGAGGGACAGATTTTTCAGAACCGGCTGCCCCGGCTGGTAGGAAAAATCCAGATGGCGGATTTCCGCCAGCATCCCCGATGCGTTGTCTTCGGGAACAGGAAGTCCTTCTACCCGTTCCTCCGGAAACTGACAGATTTCTTCGATTCGTCCCGCCAGCGCCGCGCCCTCCCGCAGCGTGGAAAGAATGTACGGGCTCAGTTCCAGAAGGGAGCGTACATTTTCCGAAAGCAGTACAAAGGTGGCGTACTGCCCGATGGTAATCATCCCCGCACGGATACACCCGTATCCCAGAACAAAAAGCACCAGAAGCTGCAGCACGCTGACCGCATATTTCACAATCACCAGCCGGGCGTTGATCTGCTCCGAGGCCCGGTTTTCCTCCTGCGCCCGCCAGATACAGTCCTCATATTTCTTTCGGACATAAGCCTCGCCGCATCCCGCCTTGATCACCTCCGCCGCTTCCGCAAAGTTCAAAGCGATGTCCACCGCGTCTCCCATGGAATCCGCCGCTTCGGTTTTCTGCTTTTTAATGCCCGCGCTGATTCTGTCAGATACCTTCAGAAATACGGGAATCAGGAGGAAAAACACCAGGGATAGCTGCCAGCACAGCAGCAGGCAGGATATCAGTGAAATCACCCCCAGCAGGATGGTTCTGGAAAACCAGGTAAAATTGCTGGTGAACATCTCATTGAGCCGGTCAGTCTCTGACGCGATTCTGGAAATCAGATTTCCTTTTCCATACGCAGCTTCCAGGGAACCGTATTCCGCCCCCAGAAGCCGCCCGAAACACCGTTTCCGGACGGCGAGAAATGTCCGGTCAAAGGCCAGCCCGATCAGCCGTCCTTCCCCTATGGTGACAACCGCTTCCAGAATCAGCAGAAGCCCGATCCCCGCCAGCGGCCTCCAGCACTTTTCCGGTTCCCCCGCCGTCACAAATCCGACGCTGTCACCCCACCAGGACGCCCGCTGGGCGGAGGAAAGCCCCACAAGAAGCGCCACTGCCAGAAGCCCGGCGATGGGAAGAAAATTCTTTTTAAATTCTTTTTTCAGATACATTGTGAGCCCTCCTGTAGTCAGGATATGTGTTCTGCCTGCTGTCAGTTATCTTCCATTTGTTTCCAGAAATACTCCTGCGCCCCCTCCGTGGGCCCGTCCACCCGGATCACATCCACCCCGTCATCCCCCGGCACAAACCGCATCCGGTCCACGCACAGCCGCCGGGGATTGGCCCGGG
>DVON01000171.1 GCA_018713585.1 Candidatus Pullilachnospira stercoravium
TTTGTGTTTTTTCCGGAATTGTCTTGACTATATTTGGGATTTTGAGTACAATTATGCTATACGAGTGCCTTAAGGCATGAGTGAGAATATCTGACAGTTTTTCCTGAGAACTGACAGATATTTTGGAAACAAACTATACTTTTTAGGAGGAAGTTAAAAAATGGCAAAATGGGTTTACTTATTCAGTGAAGGTAATGCCAACATGAGAAACCTGTTAGGCGGAAAAGGTGCCAACCTGGCCGAGATGACCAATCTGGGCATGCCGATTCCCCAGGGCTTCACCGTGACAACGGAAGCTTGTACTGACTACTACAATAACGGCAAGAAGATTTCCGAGGAGATTCAGGGACAGATCTTTGACGCTCTGGCTGAACTGGAGAAGATCCAGGGAAAGACCTTTGGCGATACTGAGGATCCGCTTCTGGTTTCCGTTCGTTCCGGTGCGAGAGCATCCATGCCGGGTATGATGGACACGATCCTGAACCTGGGTCTGAACGACGTTGCAGTAGAAGGTTTTGCAAAAAAGACCGGCAACCCGAGATTTGCATACGATTCCTACAGACGTTTTATCCAGATGTATTCTGACGTTGTTATGGAAGTTCCGAAGTCCTTTTTCGAGAAAATCATCGACGAAGTGAAAGAGGCTAAGGGCGTTCATTACGACACAGAACTGACTGTTGACGACTTAAAAGAACTGGTTAAGAGATTCAAAGCTGTTTACTCTGAGGAGATGAACGGCGAGGAATTCCCGCAGGATCCCAAGGAGCAGCTGCTGGGAGCAGTAAAAGCTGTATTCCGTTCCTGGGACAACCCGCGTGCTATCGTATACCGCCGTATGAACGACATCCCGGGCGACTGGGGAACTGCCGTTAACGTACAGGCCATGGTATTCGGTAACATGGGAGACACCTCCGGTACAGGTGTTGCCTTCACACGTAACCCCTCCACAGGCGAAAAAGGTATCTTTGGAGAGTATCTGATCAACGCACAGGGCGAGGATGTTGTTGCCGGTGTTCGTACACCGCAGCCCATCAGCAAACTGGCTGAGGACCTGCCGAAGTGCTACAAACAGTTCATGGAACTGGCTATGAAACTTGAAAACCATTACCGCGACATGCAGGATATGGAGTTCACCATTCAGGAGGGTAAACTGTACTTCCTGCAGACCCGTAACGGTAAGAGAACCGCTCCGGCAGCCATTCAGATCGCCTGCGACCTGGTAGACGAAGGAATGATCACTCCGGAAGAGGCAGTTTGCCGTATCGAAGCCAAATCTCTGGATCAGCTGCTGCATCCCACCTTTGATGCCGCTGCTCTGAAAGAGGGAGAGGTAATCGGAAGCGCTCTGCCCGCATCTCCGGGAGCCGGCGCTGGTAAAGTTTACTTCACCGCTGAGGAAGCAAAAGCTGCTCACGAGAAAGGTGAAAGAGTTATCCTGGTTCGTCTGGAGACATCTCCGGAGGATATCGAGGGTATGCACGCATCTGAGGGTATCCTGACCGTTCGCGGCGGTATGACCTCTCACGCAGCCGTAGTTGCCCGTGGTATGGGAACCTGCTGTGTATCCGGATGCGGCGAAATCAAAATCAACGAGGAAGAGAAATGGTTCACTCTGGGAGGATATACCTTCCATGAGGGCGACTACATTTCTCTGGACGGAACAACCGGTAAGATCTACAAAGGCGACATCAAGACCGTTGAGGCTTCCGTAGGCGGAAACTTCGGACGTATCATGAGATGGGCTGATCAGTTCCGTAAGCTGCAGGTTCGTACCAACGCGGATACACCGGCAGATACCGAGAACGCTGTAAAACTGGGTGCTGAGGGTATCGGTCTGTGCCGTACCGAGCATATGTTCTTCAACGAGGATCGTATTCCGAAGATCCGTAAGATGATCCTGTCCGACACTGTTGAGCAGAGAGAGGCTGCACTGAATGAGCTGATCCCGTTCCAGAAAGAGGACTTCAAGGCTATGTACAAAGCTCTGAAAGGCCGTCCGATGACCGTTCGTTATCTGGATCCGCCGCTTCATGAGTTCGTACCCACCGATCCGGACGACATCAAAGCTCTGGCAGCTGAGATGGGACTGACCCCGGAAGAGGTTCAGGCACGCTGCGACGAGCTGCATGAGTTCAACCCGATGATGGGTCATCGTGGATGCCGTCTGGCCGTAACTTATCCGGAAATCGCCAAGATGCAGACAAGAGCCGTTATCGAGGCTGCTATCGAGGTGAAGGAAGAGATGGGCTATGACATCGTTCCCGAGATCATGATCCCGCTGGTTGGCGAGAAGAAAGAGCTGAAATATGTGAAGGACGTTGTGGTTGCAACGGCTGAGGAAGTAATGAAGGAGAAAGGCGAGTACATCAACTACCATGTTGGTACTATGATCGAGATCCCGAGAGCTGCTCTGACTGCTGACGAGATCGCAGAGGAAGCTGAGTTCTTCTCCTTCGGAACCAACGACCTGACCCAGATGACCTTCGGATTCTCCCGCGATGACGCCGGAAAATTCCTGGGCTCTTACTATGACAACAAGATCTATGAGTCTGATCCGTTCGCAAAACTGGATCAGAAGGGCGTAGGACAGCTGGTAGAGATGGCTGCTAAGAAAGGCCGCTCCACCAACCCGACTCTGAAGATGGGTATCTGCGGCGAGCACGGCGGAGATCCCAGCTCTGTAGAGTTCTGCCACAAGGTTGGACTGAACTATGTATCCTGCTCACCGTTCCGTGTGCCGATCGCAAGACTGGCCGCAGCACAGGCAGCGCTGAACAATCCGACCAAATAAGATGTAAAAATCCAGGGGGCGCCGCTCAATCATCAGAACAGATGATTGGGCGGCGCCCTTTTCCTGCTCCTGGGCTCCCGAAGAGGGAAGACTGCCCGGCTGCTCCATGCATCTCTTCCTTCCATTCTGACAGGAATCCCGGACATTCCCCCATAGGAAATAAATAAAAGTTCCGCGAAATGAAAAAATATAAATGGGAAAAACACTTGCAAAATACCCCATGGGGGTATATAATGACACCAGAAAGCGAGGTGTGGTGGATGGAAAAAGATAAAAAATCCTGCTTCTGCAGCCCCAGACCCGACACATGCCCGGAGCTTGCCAACTGTCCGGAGCGGGCACAGTGCCCGGAACGGGAGGGCAAAGCAGAGCAGGAGGGATGTGAAAAAACGGTCTGCTGCCACAAGAAAAAGCAGCGTTCCGAAAAGGAATACAGAGATCTTCTGAACCGGCTGAGCCGGATTGAAGGGCAGGTGCGGGGAATCCGCAAGATGGTGGAGAGCGACGCGTACTGTACCGATATTCTTGTGCAGGTGTCCGCTGTGAACGCCGCGCTGAACAGTTTCAACAAAGTGCTTCTGGCCAATCACATCCGAACCTGTGTGGCCGATGATATCCGGGCGGGGAAGGATGAGACCGTCGACGAACTGGTGGTTACGCTTCAGAAGCTGATGAAATAAACCGCAGGAGGTAGAGGTATGGAGCAATATAATGTGACAGGCATGAGCTGCGCTGCCTGCAGCGCCCGGGTGGAGAAGGCCGTCTCCAAAGTACCCGGGGTGACATCCTGTTCGGTGAGTCTTTTGACCAATTCCATGGGTGTGGAGGGAAGCGCCAGCCCGGAAGCTGTCATAGCGGCAGTGGAAGAAGCAGGATACGGAGCTTCCGCGAAAGCGAAGGCAGCCGGACAGCAGAGAATAGATGCGGCAGCCGCCGGGGAGGATATGCTGAAGGACAGGGAGACGCCGGTTCTCAAAAAAAGACTGATCGCGTCCCTTTGTTTCCTGGTTCCGCTGATGTATGTGTCCATGGGACATATGATGTGGAACTGGCCGCTGCCGGAATTTCTGGCCCAAAACCATGTGGCCATGGGACTTGTGCAGCTGCTTCTGACAGTGATTGTCATGGTGATTAACCAGAAGTTTTTCATCAGCGGATTCAAGAGCCTGCTTCATGGAGCGCCCAACATGGATACGCTGGTGGCGCTGGGATCGGGGGCTTCCTTCGTGTACAGCACCTACGCGCTGTTTGCCATGACGGATGCCCAGCTGCGGCAGGATGCGGCAGGTGTTATGTCTTATATGCACGAGTTTTATTTCGAGTCGGCGGCCATGATTCTGACGCTGATTACCGTGGGAAAAATGCTGGAGGCCCGTTCCAAGGGAAGAACCACCGACGCCCTGAAAAGCCTGATGAAGCTGGCGCCCAAAACCGCCACCGTACTCCGGGACGGAGCGGAGGTGGAAGTGGGCATCGAGCAGGTGCGAAAAGGCGATGTGTTCGTGGTGCGGCCGGGAGAAAATATACCCGTGGACGGTATTGTGGTGGAAGGAAGCAGCGCGGTGAACGAGTCGGCGCTGACCGGCGAGAGCATCCCTGTGGACAAGAAGGCCGGGGATACGGTGTCGGCTGCCACGATGAATCAGTCGGGATTTATCCGCTGTGAGGCTACCCGGGTGGGAGAGGATACCACCCTTTCCCAGATTATCCAGATGGTCAGCGACGCGGCGGCCACCAAAGCCCCCATCGCGAAAGTGGCTGACCGGGTTTCCGGCGTGTTTGTGCCGGTGGTGATCGCCATTGCGGTGGTGACTATTCTGGTGTGGCTGCTGGCAGGGCAGACCGTGGGATTTGCCCTCTCCAGGGGAATTGCGGTGCTGGTGATCAGCTGCCCCTGCGCGCTGGGACTGGCCACGCCGGTGGCCATCATGGTGGGCAACGGCATGGGAGCCAAACACGGCATCATGTTTAAAACCGCCGTCTCCCTGGAGGAGACGGGGAAAATGCAGATTGTGGCCCTGGATAAGACGGGAACCATCACCAGCGGCGAGCCGAAGGTGACAGACATGATTCCGGCTCCGGGCATCAGCGAGAGGGAGCTTTTGGAGATGGCCTGCGCGCTGGAGAAAAAGAGTGAGCATCCCCTGTCCCGGGCTGTGCTGCAAAGCGCACGTCAGCAGGGAATCGGGCAGGAACTGGAAGTTGAGGATTTCCAGGCAGTGCCCGGCAACGGACTTTCCGGGAGCTTTCGGGGAGCGTATCTCGCCGGCGGAAACCTGAAATTTATCAGCCGGCAGGCGGAGATTTCCGGCGAAATGCGAAGCCAGGCGGAAGTGCTGGCGGAGGATGGAAAAACACCGCTGTTTTTCGCCAGGGACGGAAAGCTGATCGGTATCATTGCGGTGGCGGACGTGATTAAGGAAGACAGCCCGCAGGCGGTGAAGGAACTGCAGGATATGGGCATCCGCGTGGTGATGCTCACCGGTGACAACGAGCGGACGGCCCGGGCCATCGGACGGCAGGCAGGCGTGGATCAGGTGATCGCCGGAGTGCTGCCGGAGGGTAAGGAAAGCGTGATCCGCCAGCTGAAAAAACTGGGAAAAGTGGCCATGGTGGGCGACGGCATCAACGACGCGCCGGCCCTTACAAGAGCAGATATCGGCATTGCCATCGGCGCGGGGACGGATATTGCCATCGACGCGGCGGATGTGGTGCTGATGAAGAGCCGTCTGAGCGATGTGCCGGCGGCCATCCGGCTCAGCCGTGCCACTCTGCGGAATATCCATGAGAACCTGTTCTGGGCATTTATTTACAATGTAATCGGTATTCCGCTGGCGGCGGGCGTATGGTACCCGCTTTTGGGATGGAAGCTGAATCCCATGTTCGGAGCGGCGGCCATGAGCCTTTCCAGCTTCTGCGTGGTGACCAACGCGCTGCGGCTGAATCTGTTCCGGATGTATGACGCCAGACATGATCACAAGAGGAAACACAAAATGGTATCCCTGGAAGGAATTTCGGGTCTGACGATTTCGGAAAATGAGGAGCATATACCGCCTGTCTCCACAGAAGACGGGGCGGATGCAAATAAAGAAAATCAGGAGGATGGAACGATGACAAAAACCATGAAAATTGAAGGAATGATGTGCGGACATTGCGAGGCAAGAGTGAAGAAGGCGCTGGAGGCACTGGATCAGGTGCAGGAGGCGCAGGTGAGCCATGAGGCGGGAACCGCAGTGGTGACTCTGGCCGCAGAGGTGGCGGACGACGTGCTGAAGAAAGCGGTGGAGGATCAGGACTACAAGGTGCTGGAGATCGCGTAAGTGATTTCGCAAAAACGGAGGGAAGACCTGCGGGTGCCGGCAGAAGATCAGACGGCGCCGGGGTCGGAAATCTCTGCCGACGGGAGAGGCGGGCGGAAGTTTTTGCAGGCAGAAGAGGCCGTACAGATTTGAAAACACGAATCTGTACGGCCTCTTTTTAAAACTTACAGCGGAAGGGGATCGCTGGGAAGCTGGGGTCTCTGGTTGTAGGGGAGACGGATTTCCACAATGGTTCCCTCTCCGGGACTGCTTTCCACCGTAAGGCCGTATTCCTCTCCATAGTACCCCCGGATCCGCTGATGGACGTTTAGCAGGCCGATGAAGTGGTGGGTGTTTCCCGGCTCGGGCCGCCGCATTTGGGACAGGGAAAGGTTCAGCAGCCGGAGCCGCTCAGGCTCAATGCCCAGACCGTTGTCCGCCACAAAAAAATGAAGAATATTGTTTTCCAGGTGCAGGCTGATACTGATGTAGCAGTCTGTTTCTTTTTCCGCGAATCCGTGCTCCACAGAGTTTTCAATCAGAGGTTGCAGAAGGAAGGCAGGAATTTCCAGGTCGTAAAAGGCCCGGGGGATATTCCAGTCCAGCTGGAATTTGTCGGGAAACCGGATGGTGAGAATAGCCAGATACCGGTTGACCTGTTGAATTTCCTCTTCCAGGCGGACGATGGGAACCTTTTTCAGGTTGTACCGGAGAAGCTCGGACATACTCATGGAGATGGTTTTGATTTCCGGTACATCGTGGATTTCCGCCAGGGAGGTGATGCTGTTCAGGGTATTGTACAGAAAATGGTGGTTGATCTGGGTCTGGAGCATCTGGATTTTCATGGACTGTTCGTTCAGCTGGTTCACATAGTTTTTCTGGATACTCTCCGCCAGCCGTTTGTTCAGATGATTGAAACTGTCCACCAGTTTCTGCAGCTCCCGGTTGGAAATCCGGGAATCCACCACGATATCCGCGTAGTTGTCCAGATTTTTGGCGTCCACCTTTTCGCAGAGAATCTGGATGGAGCGGGTGAGGCTGCGGGACAGAAAGAAGGCCAGAAGCATTTCCAGAAAGGCGGTCAGAAGAAAAATGCCGCCATAGCTGACCAGATTCTTCCGGTATGCCTGGGTGATGGTCTGGTCGTCCACAAACTGGATAATTTTCCATCCGGTGGTCTGGTTGTAGCAGCCGTTGACCAGCAGAGAGGTATTTCCCCGGGAAAAAGAGTCGGAGCCGCCCGGGTGTTCCTCCGTGATGGATTCGGAGAAACGTTGCAGCCGGGACAGATACTGGGATTTTTCCGGATCCTGCGAAAAGCTTTCATCGGACAGATAGATCAGATCGCCCTGGGCATTGTAGATGAACAGGGTGTTGTTTCCCGTCTTGGCGGAATTGAAGATTTCCTCCACGGAGGAAAAGCGGATTCCCACATAGCAGGCGCCGATTTCCCGGAACGTATAGCCGTCATAGAGGATTTTCACCATGGGCAGCAGATAACCGCCGGAGGAACGGCTTTTCTGTACCGGGCCGAAATACGTATGGTAGGCGGAGTCGCGGGCCAGATCGGACCATTCTTCCATCTGCCGCAGAATCAGCTGGCGTTCCGTCTCATTGAGAAGGTTGTACTGGAACGTGAAATCATAGCGGTTTTTGAAAAGGCAGGAGATTACATTGGTGTTCAGCCGGTTGGTCTGGTTGATCTGCTGCAGGATCATATCGCTGTCCCGGGCATAGGACAGCAGATCGTCGGAATAATCGGTGATCATGGCTTTGCGGATATCATCATTGAGGATGTGGATATCTGCTATTTTTATGGCGTCATTGAGCAGGGTATCCAGCGTCAGATCCGTCTGGGTCAGGATGGTATCCAGGGTTTCGTTATATTCCGCCGTGATGCTGTGGGCGTTCTGGTTGGCAGTGATGATCCCCAGCACGATGGAGGGAATAATCAGCAGCAGGGACGCGGCAAAAATCTGTGCCCGGTAGGTGAGATTCTGTATTTTCATAAGGAACTCCTTCCATAAAAATTGTTTTAATTGTCTGGTGTTTTGCATATTATTATTATAAAATACAGAAGGATGGAGCACAATTTATTTGACCAAAATAGACAAAGACCAAAGAAAATTCCTATTTTTTTACTATATTTTTACCTATTTTTGGAAGATGTGCTCCGATATAATCACATTATCAAAAACAAAGACCCCAAAGGAGGAGAGACATGAACAAAAAAGAACGGGTAAAAGCAGTGATGCGGGGGGAGACGCCGGACAGAGCGCCTGCGGGTTTCTGGTTCCACTACCGGCCGGACTATACGGTGGAGCAGATGGTGGAAGCTCATCTGAAACTGTACCGGGAGACGGACATGGACATCATCAAAGTGATGCAGGATTACATGTATCCGGTGGAGGGAGAAATTCACTGTGCGGATGACTGGTATCACATCGGCGTGAAGGGTACCGATTCCGAGGAATTTCAGAAACTGGCGGCAGTGATCCGGGGAATCCGCAGCGAGGCGGGGGATGACGTACTGATTTTTCAGACCATGTTCGGTCCCTTTAAGGCAGCTTCCATCGCCTTCGGAGATGAGACGCTGATGAAGTACAGCAAAGAAGATCCCGAGGCAGTGGCTGTGGGTATCCGCCGCATTGCGGACGGGCTGGAGGCATGGGCCCGGGCTTATCTGGAAGCGGGAGCGGACGGCATTTACTATTCCGCCCAGTTCGCGGAGGAAGGAAGATTTGAGAAGGCAGAGTGGGAAAAGCTGGTAAGACCTTACGATCTTCAGATTTTGCAGGTGGCGGACCGGATGGAGGACAAGTATAACATCCTGCACATCTGCGGCGAACCGGAGTATGACTTCAAGACTCACGTGGAGTGGTTCGGGGATTACCCCGCGGATCTGGTGAACTGGTCGGTGAAGGACAACGGATACAGCCTGGAAAAGGGCCGTCAGTTCTTTAAAAAGCCGATTTTGGGCGGAATGAATAATAAAGGAAATATCCTGAAAGGGCCAGGGGAGGCCATTGAAAAAGAGGCATGGCAGGTTCTGGATTCCTTTGGAACCAGAGGCTTTATGCTGGGAGCGGACTGCACCATTCAGGGGGAGGGAATCCGTCTGGATTACATCCGAAAGGCAGTGGAAACCGCTCACAATTATAAAAAGTAATAGGAGGAAGAAGGTATGAAGAGAAGATGGATTGCGTGTCTTTGCGCGGCGGCAATGGTAATGGGGATGACAGCCTGCGGCGGAGGAGAGGATGGCGCCAAGGAGAGCGCCAACACGACAGCCACGGACGATGGGGCCAGTGAGGAAGCAGAATCTGACAGCGCGGAGGATACGGGGGATTCCTCCTCTGACGGGGATGTGCTGACCCTGGAGTTCTTCCAGCAGAAAATGGAGGAAGGTCCCCAGAAGGGCTATCAGGAGATCATTGACAAATTCAACGCGGAGAATTCCGATGTGCAGATCGAGATGAACACGGTGCCGGACGCGGGCACGGTGCTGACCTCCCGGATTGCTTCCGGCGATATCCCGGTGCTGTTTTCCGACTATCCCACCCAGGTACAGTTTGCCCAGAAGGTGGCCAACGGTTATGTGCAGGATCTCTCCGATCAGGAATTCCTGAATAATGTGGAGGAATCCGCTCTGGAGATGACCAAGCAGGACGACGGAAAATATTACGCGCTGCCCTACAGCAGAAACTATATGGGCGTTTACTACAACCAGGAAATTTTCGAGGAAAATAATCTGGAAGTACCGGAGACCTGGGACGAGTTCATGGAGGTCTGCGAGACACTGCAGAATGCGGGCATCACGCCCATCGGCCTGATGGGACAGGATCCCGGACGTGTGGGCCACGGCTTCCAGTGTATGACGGTGGCCTGGGATCCGGAAGGCGTGGAGGCCATCGAGAAGACCGTTGCCGGTGAGAACAAGCTGGCAGAGGACGAGGGATTCCGCAGCGTGGCGGAGAAAACCGTACAGCTGCTGGAATACTGCAACACCGATATCCTGGGACTGGCTGATACCACCTGCTGGGAGAATTTCGCCAACGGACAGTACGCCATGTGCATTACCGGTTCCTACGCCAGAGGAACCCTGCTGATTGCCAACCCGGATCTGAAGATGGGTGTATTCCCGCTTCCCAACGATACCAAGGAGACTACCAACACCCTGGCGGGAATCGATGCGGCCGTCTGTGTGTCCGCCCAGGCCACCGATGAGGAGAAAGAGGCGGCTTACCGTTTCCTGGCCTATCTGGCAGAGCCGGAGAACGCGCAGATCTTCTGTGACAACGATGGCGCGCCCTCCTGTATCACAGGCGTGACGCCCAACTACGAGGGCATTGAACCCATGATGGATCTGATCAACGCCGGACAGGTTCATGACTGGATGGCATCCACCATTGACAATAATATCGTGACGGATCTGTATAATGTAACACAGGGCTTCTGGAGTGAGCGGGATGTGGATACCTATCTGCAGCAGATGGATGAATCCATTGCCATTACTTCGGCTGAATAAGCGCTTCGCCTGACAGAGGGCGGAGTATGGGAAAGGGGCTGCGGATAGCAGCCCCTTTTACAGAAAGAAGGGAGGAATGCGTATGAGCAACAGAAAGCTTAACAACAGGCTGATTTATCTGGGCTTCACGATCATTCCGGTGGCGCTGTATACGTTTTTTTATGTATTTTCCGTGATACGGGGAATCGGTTACAGCTTCACGGACTGGGACGGACTGTCCAGGGACTACAACCTGATCGGACTGAAAAATTATATCTCACTGTTTAATAACCCAAATTTCTGGAATTCACTGAAAACCACAGTACTGTACAGTATCATGCTGGTGACAAGCGTTGTGGTACTGTCGCTGCTTCTGGCCCTGTCCCTGAATTCCCTGAAACGGTTTAAAACCTTTGTAAAATCCATTTTCTTCGTGCCGGCAATGATCGGAGGAATCACCATCGCGCTGATCTGGAACCAGCTGTTTTACCGGGTGGTGCCGCTGATCGGGCAGGCGTTGAATATCGAGTGGCTTTCCCAGAGTGTGCTGATGCGGGGCGTGACAGCGCTTCCGGCCGTGGTGTTTGTCAATGTCTGGCAGGCAGTGGCTATGCCCACGGTGATCTTTATCGCGGGCCTTCAGCAGATTCCGGATGAACAGTATGAGTCCGCCATGATGGACGGCGCCACCACCTTTCAGCGTTTCCGTTACATCACTTTTCCATACCTGGTGCCAACCATCACGGTAAATCTGGTGCTCACGATCAAACAGGGATTTACCTCATTTGATTTCCCCTTTGCTCTTACCGGCGGAGGTCCCGTGCGCGCCACGGAGGTAATCGGAATCCTGATTTACAATGACGCTTTTGAAAATATGAGGTTTTCCATGGCCAACGCGGAAGCCTGTGTGCTGTTTGTGATTGTGGCGATTTTCTCGCTGACGCAGCTGAAGCTTACCAGTAAAGGAGGTGTTCGGGAATGAAAATAAGAAAAGCGGGTCTGGGCTGGAGAATCCTGCGGGATCTTCTGCTGGCTGCCGGGCTGATCCTGATCCTTTGTCCCCTGTATCTGGTGGTGATCAACTCCTTCAAAAGTCTGGAGGAAGCAGGGAGAAATTTCTTTGCCCTGCCATCCTCTTTCTACCTGGAGAATTTTAAGAACCTGTTTACAGGAAATAATTACTGGGGTTATGTGAAAAATTCTTTTATTATTTCCGTGGTGTCCATCTGCCTGATTCTGCTGCTGGTTCCGTCGGTTTCCTACGCGATTGCCAGAAATTACAACAGGAAATATTACAAAGGCGTTTATTTTTATCTTCTGATGGGGCTTTTTATTCCTTCACAGGTAATTATGCTGCCGGTAACGAAGTTGATGACGAACCTGAATCTTCTGAACCGGCAGGGACTGATCATGCTGTACGCGGCTTTCAGCCTGACGCAGGGAGTATTCCTGTTTGTAAATTATATCCGGGGGCTGCCTTTTGAGGTGGAGGAATCGGCTTATATTGACGGCTGCAATGTATTTCAGTCTTATGTGAAAATCGTGCTGCCGCTGGTGAAGCCCATGATTGCCACTATCCTGATTATGGATCTTCTGTGGATCTGGAACGACTTCATGCTTCCGCTGCTGATCCTGAACCGGTCCCGGGATATCTGGACGCTTCCCCTGTTCCAGTATAATTTCAAGACAGAATATTCCTTTGACTATACCATGGCCTTCACCGCCTATCTGATGTCCATGCTTCCCATGCTGATTGTGTACTGCCTGGGACAGAAGAATATCATCAAAGGGCTGACGGCAGGGTCCGTCAAAGGGTAAGACAAAAACAGTCCCCATATTCCGGAAGGCTGAACTGCTGCAAAAGGAGAAGACATCATGAGAAATATCTTAATTGTGGAAGACGAAGTTTATGCCCGCCAGTCTGTGAAAAAGCAGATTCAGGAGTGCAGCCCCAACCGGAATTTTCAGGTCTTTGAGGCGGAAAACGGCAGGAAGGGGCTGGAAATTTTCCGGCAGGAGGATATCGGACTGGTATTTACGGATATCCGGATGCCGGTGATGGATGGCCTGGAGCTGCTTCGGGAAATCAAGGCGCTGCGGCCGGAATGCCGGGTGGTGATGATTTCCGCCTATGCGGATTTTGAGTATGCGAAGATGGCTATGAAGCTGGGAGCGGAGGAATACCTTCTGAAGCCGATTTCCGAAACGGAGCTGCGCCAGTGCCTGAGCCTGAAAAGCTATGAGCAGCACAGGGAGACGGACACCGGGGAGGACATGGTGACCCGGTTCATCCTGTCTCATACGTTTTCCAGCGCTGCCCCAGGGGAGAATTTGCTGGCCTCCCGGATGTTCCGGAAAGTTTTCGGAAGTTATCAGGTGATGGTGTTGTATTTTCCTGAGGGACAGGCGCCTGGACGGGAGAGTATGATCCGGCTGATTCAGAACTGCGGAAAAGACGAAATATTCACCGGATTCCGGCTGCTGAATGTGGCAAATAACCGGTATATGCTGGTGCTTCATTCCGACGGGGATACCACCTTTCTGGTGAAACGCCTGATGGCGCGGCTGCGGGATCAGGGGTGTGTGGTGTACGCGGGGCTCAGCGAGAAACAGGAAGCGGTGGGACATTTGGCCGACTCCTACCAGCAGGGGGTGACGGCTCTGGAGAGTAAAATTTTTACCCGGGAGCATCTGATCCTGTATCAGGATATCTGTGAAATCCGTACGGACAGCTTTTTTATGGGAGATCCTCAGAAAGATCGTCTGGCGCTGGCTTTGAATAAAGGAGACTGGAAAGCCGCGGGAAAGGTTTTACAGGAGGAATTTGCGCAGATGAAGGGAAACCCGTCAATTAACAGCTGGAGCCTGGAATTCTTTCTGACACAGCTTACCTTAATTTACCAACAGGCACTGGAACGGAAAGATACCGGGGATTCGCTGAGGCGGATCATGTTCCGCTATGAACTGGTGCAGTTTTCCAGCCTGGATCAGATGGAACAGGAGCTGACCGATGATGCGCAGAAGCTGTGCAGGCTTCCGGCAAAGGAGGCGGCCGGCCAGTCCGGCGACGTGGTGGAGAGAATGAAGGAATATGCCCGCAGGCATTACGCCGGGGATTTTACGGTGAAGCAGCTGGCGGAGGAGGTATTTTTCATGAATCCCGCGTATCTGAGCCATCTGTTCGCGGAGAAAACCGGGGAGAGCTGGTCTTCCTATGTGAAGAAAATCCGGATGGAGAAGGCGGCCAAATTGATGGAGGAGAAGGATTTTTCCATCACGGAGATCGCTTCCATGACAGGGTATAACGACGTGTCGCTGTTTATCCGGA
>DVON01000172.1 GCA_018713585.1 Candidatus Pullilachnospira stercoravium
ATCGTCATGTTCGCGCCCCTGTATCTGTCCAATTACTGTGTGAACGGCTGTGTATACTGTCCCTTCCACGCCAAGAACAAACATATCCCCAGAAAAAAACTGACCCAGGAGGAAATCCGGCAGGAGGTCATCGCCCTGCAGGATATGGGACACAAGCGTCTGGCCATCGAGACCGGCGAGGATCCGGTGAACTGTCCCATCGACTATGTGCTGGAAAGCATTAAGACCATTTACAGCATCAAACACAAAAACGGGGCCATCCGCCGGGTAAATGTGAATATTGCGGCCACTACGGTGGAAAACTACCGGAAACTGAAGGAGGCGGGGATCGGCACCTATATTCTGTTCCAGGAGACTTATCACAAAGAATCCTATGAAAAACTGCATCCCACGGGACCGAAGCACAATTATGCCTACCACACCGAGGCCATGGACCGGGCCATGGAGGGCGGCATCGATGATGTGGGTCTGGGCGTGCTGTTCGGACTGGAGCTGTACCGGTATGAATTTGCCGGACTGCTGATGCATGCGGAGCATCTGGAGGCGGTACATGGGGTGGGCCCCCATACCATCAGCGTTCCCAGAATCCGCCGGGCGGACGACATCGATCCCGATGATTTCGACAACGGCATCGACGACGACACCTTTGCCAAGCTGGTGGCCTGCATCCGCATCGCCGTTCCCTATACCGGCATGATCGTCTCCACCAGAGAAAGCCAGAAATGCCGGGAGCGGGTGCTGCATCTGGGGATTTCTCAGATCAGCGGCGGTTCCCGCACCAGCGTGGGCGGTTATGTGGAGCCGGAACCGGAGGAGGAAAGCTCCGCCCAGTTTGACGTCAGTGACAACCGGACCCTGGATGAAGTGGTGAACTGGCTGATGAAGATGGATTATATTCCCAGCTTCTGCACCGCCTGCTACCGGGAGGGCCGCACCGGCGACCGGTTTATGAGCCTGTGCAAGAGCGGACAGATCCAGAACTGCTGCCATCCCAACGCATTGCTGACCCTGAAGGAATATCTGCAGGATTACGCTTCCGAGGATACGAAAAATGTGGGAAATGCGCTGATTGAACGGGAGATCAACAATATTCCCAAGGAAAAAGTACGGGAGATTGTGAAGAAAAACCTGAAGGAAATCGAGCAGGGCGCCCGGGATTTCCGGTTCTGACAGAGGAGAGGCCTATGAGTTTGAACAGTACACCTTCCGCCGAGCGGGTACATATCGGTATCTTCGGCAGGAGGAACGCGGGAAAATCCAGTCTGCTCAACGCTCTTACCGGCCAGAACATGGCCATTGTCTCCGACGTGAAGGGCACCACCACCGACCCAGTGTCCAAGGCCATGGAGCTTCTGCCGCTGGGACCGGTGGTGATGATCGACACCCCCGGCATTGACGATGAAGGAGAGCTGGGCGGACTGCGGGTAAAAAAAAGCTACCAGGTGCTGAACAAAACGGATCTGGCAGTGCTGGTGATTGACGCGGCACTGGGGCTGACGCCCCAGGATGAGGCGCTGCTTGCGCGGATCCGGAAGAAAGAGATTCCCTGCCTGGTGGCGGTGAGCCAGTGCGATCTGGCGGGAAAAGCCCGGACGGACCAGTGTCTGCACGAGACAGAAGAGCGGCTGCGGGAGCTGGGGATTTTGGTGGAGACGGCTGCGAAAGCAGAGACGGGGAGCAAAGGAGAAGGGACGATGTCCAGAGGCTCCGGCGTGCAGCCGACGCCCCGCATCCGCCTTCTTCCGGTGAGCGCGGCCACGGGAGAAAACATTTATCAGATGAAAGAACTGCTGGCCCGGATGGCGCCGGAGGAAAACCAGGGCCGCCGTCTGGTGGGAGACCTGATCGACCCAGGGGATTTTGTTCTCCTGGTGGTGCCCATCGACAAGGCGGCCCCCAAAGGCCGGCTGATCCTGCCCCAGCAGCAGACTATCCGGGATATTCTGGAGAGCGGGGCTTCAGCCATTGTGGTGCGGGATACGGAGCTGGCCGATACCCTTGCCAGACTGGAGGGAAAGGTGCGCATGGTGATCACCGACAGCCAGGCTTTCGGAAAAGTGGGAAAGATTGTGCCCGAAGAAATTCCCCTCACCTCCTTCTCCATTCTCTTTGCCAGATACAAAGGAGAGCTGGAACCGCTGCTTTCCGGCATCCAGGCGGTGGAAGGGCTGGCGGACGGGGATACGGTGCTGATCAGCGAGGGCTGCACCCATCACCGGCAGTGTAACGACATCGGAACGGTGAAGATTCCCGGATGGCTTCAGGAACATACCGGGAAACAGCTGAATTTCCGGTTTACCAGCGGCGGAGAATTTCCGGATGAGCTGGCGGAGTTTGCGCTGATTGTCCACTGCGGCGGCTGTATGCTCAACGCCAGGGAAATGCGCTACCGGATCGCCTGCGCCCGGGACGCGCAGGTGCCTATCACCAATTACGGGATGCTGATCGCCCATGTAAAGGGTCTCCTGGCCAGAAGTATCCGGTCGGTGGGGATTTGTCTTCCGGGGACGGACGGAGGCGATATTTCTGTTGACTGAGACACGAAAAAAGGATTGAATTTGCACAGAAAATCCTATATATTATAGTGGACAGAAAATGTGAAATGTATGTGAAAACTATCCGTTATGCGGGAAGCCGGGGGGATTTTTCATGATTACGATCAAAGAAATTGCGGAACAGCTGGGGGTCAGTCCGACCACAGTTTCCAATGTTCTGAATGGCCGGGGAGAAAGAATGTCTCCCAAGACCAGACAGCGGGTGGAGGAAGCGCTGGTCCGCAACCATTATGTCCACGAGACCAGGGGAGAGGAGCAGGATGTGCCCTCCCGTCTGGTGGCCGTCTATTTTTGTCTGGGCGATAAGGAACATATTCTGATGGATCCGTTCTGCGGGGAACTGCTGGAGTCGGTGGAGAAAGAGCTGCAGCAGCATGGCAGATCCACCGTGTGCGGCATCGTCGGCTCCGATGATCAGTTCGGGGAGAAGCTGAAGGTGGGCGGGCTGGAGGGCGCGATTCTGCTGGGATGCAACCCGGAGAACTGCGCGGATCTGGCCAGACGCACCCGATTTCCCATCGTGTTTGTGGATTCGGGAGAAGGAGATTATGACAACGTGGGCCTGCAGGATTTTGAGGGAGCCTACGAGATCGCCAGCTACCTGCTGAAGCAGGGCAACCGGAAGGTGGCGTTTTTCTGTGACCAGCAGAAACCCATCGGTTCCAATCTGGACCGGTATCGGGGTTTCCGGAAAGCCATGGAGCGGTACCGGGCGCCCTTTTCCCAGGAGGACTACATTTATCTGCCCAATGAAAAGAATCTCCGCCATGAGATCCTGCGGCAGTTCGCCAGAAGGGCCCGGAAGGAGAACTATACCGGCGCGTTTTTCGCCTATGATCTTCTGGCAAATGAGGCCATCAACATTTTCTTTTCCCAGGGACTGCGGGTACCGGAGGACATTTCCGTGACCGGCTTTGATGACAATATCTATGCCAGACTGTCCCGCCCCATGCTCACCACGGTCCGGCAGCAGCCGGCGGAAAAAGGCAGAACGGCGGTCCGGATGCTGATGCGGCGGATTTACGGGGAAGAGATGCTGGTCTCCAGAATCCAGCTCCCTACGGAATTGATCGTAAGAGAGAGTGTGGCCAACCGCACCCGAGTATGAGAAAACAGTGAAAGAAGAATGAGCAGAAGCCAGATCCGGTTTCTGCTTTTTTTATTTCGCAGGAAGTTTCTTTCCTGTGAAATAAAAAAACGCTCCGCGAGGATCGCAGGGTCTGCCCCGGCGAAGCGAGGGTACTGCGGCGGAAAGGAAGATGTCGCCTGTGTGACCCGCCGCAGGCGGAGAACCCTGCAAAGCAGGATTCATTCTCAGGTCATGCGCAGGAAAATGAGGAAAGAGACCGGAAAAAAGGAGCTGTCGGAACAGAAGACGGCTCTTTTTTGTCAATATCCGACAAAAACCAGTTGCTGAAATTGTGAAATGCGTTGGTTTTGCGATACACTTCTTGCAAAACAAAACAAAACTAACTAAATTTTTTATTAAATAAATGTAAAGAAAGGGAAAAAGATATGGAAAATATTTCAAAACAGTGGTGGCAGACCGCTGTTATTTACCAGATCTATCCCCGAAGTTTTTACGACAGCAACGGTGACGGAATCGGCGATCTGGAAGGGATTGCACAGAAGCTGGATTATCTGCAGACCCTGGGTGCGGACGCCGTCTGGATTTCCCCGCTCTGCCTGTCACGGACCACCAATTTTTGGCATCCGGATCCTGCACTGGGAACGAAAGAGGACCTGGATGCCCTGGCTGCCCGGGCCGGCGAGCGGGGAATTCGTGTGATTGTGGATGCCAAAGGCCCGCCCAAGGGGGAAAGCGCTTCCAGCCTGATGGAAATTGGCAGGCGGCAGGACTGCTCTTACTATTACAGCACCTGGCACAGAAGTCCGGGGGACGGAGCGTCCGGCCTGACCTTTCAGGGGGAGCATGAGATCCTGGATCAGCGGGAGGATGGCGAGAAATGGGATCTGGCGCCGCTGTCTCTGGTGAAATTCAAGAGAATTTTCACCAAATGGCAGAAAGATCTGTGCGGGGAATGCTGGAATGGCCTTCTCTGGGAAAATTTCCACCAGCCCCGGTCCGTTTCCAGATTTGGAGATGACGGGAGATACCGGATGAAAGCGGCGAAAATGCTGGCGACTCTGCTGTTCGGAATGAGGGGGACGCCTTTTCTCTACCAGGGAGAAGAGCTGGGAATG
>DVON01000016.1 GCA_018713585.1 Candidatus Pullilachnospira stercoravium
CCATCAGAACAAAAATCCCCATTGTTACAATACCGGCTATAATCTCGACCATGTCTACATCGACCGGCCCACTGTTTCCTGAAATCAGTTCTGCAAGAGCAGCAACCACAAACAGCGCCGGCATTATACAATCTTCCTGTCGGATGCCTGCACGCAAAAGCACGGCGGTCGGTTTTCGGGTTTATCGTGCGTAAAAAACAGCGCAGCCACAGTGCGGATCTTATCATCCGCCTCTGCAGTTGCGCTGTTATCTGAATGCCATAACGATTATCTTATTTTCTTATTACTCCCGGCAAACCTTCCCATCCTTCTCCATCCGAATTACACACATATGCGCCGGATTTTCATAATCCTTCTCATATCCATCATCATGATAGTACTCATACACCGCCTCATTTTCCACAAACGACAGATACTGAAGATCCTCAAAATCCACATCGGCCACGCACTGTCCGCCCTTTGACAGAGGAATCAGATGATCCGGCCGTACAAATACCACCACATCCGTCAGCGCCACATCCACATAGTGGTCTCCCGCCTCCAGAATTTCTTCCTCACAGCTTCCGTCCTTCTTAAACCGCACCAGCTTCATCCGCTCCGGAAGGTACACATATCTTCCCTCCGCATTCTGCTCATATACCGGCGCGATCATCAGGCCGTCGCCCAGCAGCAACTGATCCTCCACACGGACAGCTCTGGCATCCTCCGGATAATCAAAGGCCAGCGGCCGGAACATCATTTCATCCCGGAGCACTGCCTTCATATACTCACTGTACAGATACGGCAGCAGCTTATAGCGCAGCCCGATAATATGGCGGAATCCATCCACATCCTCAAACTGATACGCTTCCTGCACCCTGGTTCCCAGCGCCGCATGGTTCCGCATCAGCGGTGTGAAAATTCCCAGCGCCAGCCAGCGCAGCACAAGGTCCTCCGTGGTATCTGAACCAAATCCGCCCAGATCCGCGCCTGTATACAGAAATCCGCACATATTCAGGGACGGCAGCATCCGCAGATTCATCAGAATGTGAGACCACCAGGATTTGTTGTCTCCCATCCAGATACCGCCGTACCGGTGCATGCCGATATAGGAAGAACGGGAGAACATCAGAATCCGCTTGTCCGGCTCCAGACGCTCAAAGGCTTCCCCTGCCGCTCTGGTCATATTATAGCCGAACAGGTTATGAACCCGGTCATGGCGGATCTTCTTTCCATTCATATTGTGGTAGAATTTCGTATAGTCGTCCACGTTATTGGACAGCCCGTTCACCAGGCCCTTAAACTCCCAGAACAGATTCAGATCCAGGTTTTTGCCCTTATACTCGCCCAGCTGCTCCATCACCTGATTCAGCCGGTCCTCCGTATAGAAAATGGCAGGCTCATTCATATCATTCCAGAAGCCTTCCACTCCCTGATCCAGCAGGAACTTGTACTGATCGCCGAACCAGTCTCTGGCCTCCTTGTTGAGCATATCCGGAAACAGAGCCTTCCCCGGCCACACTGCCGCCACAAAAGGAGTGCCATCCTCCTTCTTGCAGAAATAGCCCTTTTCAAGTCCTTCCTCATAAACGGAATACCCCTCTTCCTGCTTCACGCCCGCGTCAATGATGGGCACCAGATGAATATTCTGCTCCTTCATCTCCTCGTTGAACTTCTCAAACTCCGGAAATGCCTCGTCATTCAGCGTAAAATCCTTGTATCGCTCCATGTAGTCGATATCCAGATACACGCTGTCCAGAGGAATCCCCAGCTGGCGGTGTTTATTCGCCACCTCCCGCACCTCATCCTCATTCATATAGCTCCACCGGCTCTGGCCGTAACCAAACGCCCACATGGGAACCACAAAACTGCGCCCGATCAGATGACGGAACTGCTTTACAATATCCTTCACATTCTCTCCGGTAATCACATACAGATCCAGATTCCAGTCCGAAGCTGTGATCTTCAGCTCCGATCTCCTGGTATATCCCACATCAAAGGTAAGAATCCCCGGATAATCCAGAAAAATACCAAACTGCTCCTTCCCGTCCACCACCAGGAAATTATGCGCCCCGTAAAGCGCCCTGGTATCCTCCTGATGATCCGGATTATCGCTGCACTTACTCTCGTAAATCCAACCTCTCTTATTCATTCCCCGGACATTCTCCCCCAGACCATACACCCGGTCTGAATCCTCCATGGAATAGGAAAACGTCATGGCCTCTTCATCCACACACAAAAACGGCACCGCGCCGCCCTCCGCCTGCGGTTTTTCAAGAATCGCCTCCGTCTCAATCATTTCACCAAATACAAATCTGCGAATCATACACAAAAACCTCCCTGAACACCCCCGGCCCCGCCGGGTCCGATTTCACTTTTCCCTTATTATACTGTCTCTCCCCGGTAAATACTCACCCTATTTTATCCAAAAACTACACTATCTTTACTTTTTGGTATTCCGTCTCCCACCCTGTGACATAAAAAATAACATCCCATCAGACCTGACACACCCCAACACCATTTTTCCAAAAACAGTTCCCACTGAAAGCTTCGCAATATCCCGCCTCAAAATACGCAACTCATGGAATAACTTTCAAACCAATTCACCCCTCCCAAAGAGCCGATCATTTCCTCCAACACCCCTCCCGCCCACCACCCCCAGGCGCGGCTGCCACCCACCCGCCCGCCGGGGCCACAGGGCATCGAGGGCTTTCCGCCTCTGAACGCACAAACGGCGTTGGATGTCTGTGGAGGGGAAACACAACGTGTTTTCCAGCCGCAGACATCCAACGCCGTTTGTACGGGCAGCGAAGGGAGCCCCGAGCCCTGTGGCCCCGAAGCGGGCGGGTGGGCGGCAGGATGCGCCGTCCCCATACCAGCCACTCCCTCCCCTCTACTGAAAATCAAACAACGAAATCTGATTCGACTCCGGTATATCCCCGAACAATTTCAAATCATCCATAAAGTCAATCACCGACTTACTCACCTTCGTCCGGTCCCTGAAGTCATCCTTGGACAGAAACGCTCCGTCCCTGGCCGCCAGCACCACCGCGTCGGCCGCCTTGTCTCCCAGTCCCTCAATGGTATCCAGCGCCGGCATCAGCTTGCCGTCCACAATCTGGAACCGGTGGGCCTGGGCCTTGTAAAGATCCACCTCTGTAAATTCATACCCGCGGGCATACATTTCCTGTACCACCCGCATATCCTTCAGCGTATCCTGTTCTTTCTTCGACAGCGTATCCGCCCGCTTCTTGTAATCTGCCAGATAATACTCCAGCCGGTCTCTTCCCATACACATCAGCTCATAGGAAAACGCCGACGCGCGGATACTGAAATAGGCCGCGTAATAAGCCAGCGGATGGTAAATCTTAAACCAGGCGATTCGGAAGGCCATCATAACGTAGGCCGCCGCGTGGGCTTTGGGGAACATGTACTTGATCTTCTTGCAGGACCAGATATACCAGTCCGGCACATCGTGGGCCTTCATCTCTTCCTCCCACTCCGGTTTCAGCCCCTTACCCTTACGCACACTCTCCATGATGGTGAAGGACAGCTCGCTCTCCAGCCCCTTTCCGATCAGATAAATCATGATATCGTCACGGGTACAGATGGCCGTGGAAATGGTGGCCTTCCCCTCCTGGATCAGCGTCTGGGCATTTCCCAGCCACACGTCCGTTCCATGAGCCAGTCCCGCGATCCGCACCAGATCCGAAAAATACTGAGGCTTCGTGTCAATCAGCATCTGCATGGCGAAATCCGTACCGAACTCCGGCACGCCCAGGCAGCCCAGCTTACATCCGCCGATATCCTCCGGCATGATTCCCAGCGCCTCCGTGTTTTTGAACAGCGACATCACCGCCCGGTTATCCAGGGGAATCTGCTGGGCGTCCAGTCCGGTAAGATCCTCCAGCATCCGGATCATGGTGGGATCATCGTGTCCCAGAATATCCAGCTTCAGCAGGTTGGCGTCGATGGAATGGTAATCGAAGTGGGTGGTGACAATATCCGTGTTCACATCGTTGGCCGGATGCTGTACCGGCGTAAAGGAATTGATATCCTCTCCCACCGGAAGCACGATAATACCGCCCGGATGCTGTCCGGTGGTCCGCCGGATTCCCGTACATCCCTGCACGATCCGGTCGATCTCGCAGTTCCGCTTGTGAACTCCCCGCTCCTCATAAAAATTTTTCACATAACCGAAGGCTGTCTTGTCCGCCAGGGTACCGATGGTTCCTGCCCGGAAAGTCTGTCCGGCTCCGAAGATAACCTCCGTGTACTTGTGCGCCTTACTCTGATACTCGCCGGAAAAATTCAGGTCGATATCCGGCTCCTTGTTCCCCTTGAATCCCAGGAACGTCTCGAAAGGAATATCAAATCCTTCCTTGCGCAGCGGCGCCCCGCATTTGGGGCAGGTGGCGTCCGGCATATCGCAGCCCGCCATTCCCGCAAACTTTTTCACCTCCGGAGAGTCGAAATCGTAATAGTGACATTTCTCACAGTAATAATGGGGGCTCAACGGATTTACCTCCGTAATTCCCGCCATGGTGGCCGCCAGGGAAGATCCCACCGACCCACGGGAACCCACCAGATAACCGTCCTCATTGGATTTCCACACCAGCTTCTGGGCGATGATGTACATCACGGCGTAGCCGTTGGAAATAATGGAGTTCAGCTCCCGCTCCAGTCTGGAGGATACGATCTCGGGAAGGTCCTCCCCGTAGATCTCGTGAGCCTTGTTGTAACAAATTTCCCGGAGCATCCCGTCGGAATTTTCGATCACCGGCGGGAACTTGCCGTCCCGGATGGGGCAGACCCTGTCGCACAGCCCGGCGATTTTGTTGGGATTGGTGATCACCACTTCCTCCGCCTTTTCCGCCCCCAGATAGGAAAATTCCTCCAGCATTTCCTCTGTAGTCCTCAGGTACAGCGGCGCCTGTTCGCCCGCGTCGGAAAATCCCTTTCCGGTCATGATAATTTCCCGGTAAATGGCGTCCTCCGGATCAATGAAATGCACGTCGCAGGTGGCCACCACCGGCTTTTTAAACTGCTCGCCCAACTTGACGATCCGCCGGTTCAGGTTTTTCAGATCCTCCTCTGAAGTGATGTCGTCCCGGTTTTCGTCCCGCACCATGAACATATTGTTGCCGATGGGCTGGATTTCCAGGTAATCGTAAAAATCCACCAGCCGGGCAATCTCCTGTTCCGGCTCGTCCCGCAGAAGCGCCTGGTAAAGCTCCCCGGCCTCACAGGCAGAGCCGATGATCAGCCCTTCCTTATGCTTCAGATACACACTCTTGGGTATCCTGGGCCGCCGGTTATAATAATCCAGATGGGATTTGGAGATCAGCCGGTACAGATTCACCCGGCCCTCCTCGCTGGTGGCCAGAATAATGGCGTGGTAGGTTGGCAGCTTCTTGATGGTATCCCCGGATAGCTTTCCCGCCTCATTGAGGGCATCCAGATCCAGGATATCCCGGTCCCGGCACATGGCCAGAAACTTCACAAAAATCTCCGCCGTACAGGCCGCGTCGTCCACCGCCCGGTGATGATTCAGCAGCGGGATATTCAGCGCCTTTGCCACCGTATCCAGCTTAAACCGGTTCAGTCCCGGCAGCAGGAGCCTGGCCATGCCCACGGTATCCACGTAGGTGAACTCCCGCTCCAGCCCCAGCCGCTCACAGTTGGCCATGATAAAGCTCATATCGAAGCCCGCGTTGTGGGCCACCATCACCGCCCCCTGGGAAAATTCCAGAAAACGCGGCAGTACATCTTCGATGGTGTCCGCATCCACCACCATGCTGTCGTTGATGCTGGTCAGCTGCTCAATCCGGAAGGGAATGGGCACCTGGGGATTGACAAATTCCGAAAAACGGCTGACGATCTTTCCGCCTTCCACCCGCACCGCGCCGATCTCGATGATCCGGTTGGCCGCCGGGCTGAATCCCGTGGTCTCGATATCGAACACCACATAGGGTTGCTCCAGATCCTGCCCTTTGCTGTTGGTAACCATACCCTTCACATCGTCCACCAGATAAGCCTCGCAGCCGTAAATCACCTTGAAAGGCGGATACACCTGCTTCATCTCCTCCTTGGTGGCGTCGGGGTGACTCTTCTGATACTCCTTCCGGTAATCTGCCACGATATCGTCGTAGGCATGATTGGCCTCCGGGAAGGACTGCACCACTCCGTGGTCGGTGATGGCAATGGCCGGGTGTCCCCACTGGTACGCCCGTTTCACCAGCACGCTGGCGTCTGTCACCCCGTCCATGTCGCTCATCTTTGTATGGCAGTGCAGCTCCACCCGTTTTTCCGGGCTGTTATCCATCCGGTGGGTGGTGAAATCGCTGATTTTCTTGATTCCGGCCAGCGAGCCGATGGTAATCTCATGGTCAAACTTGTCGATGGTGGTGACGCCCTTCAGTTTCAGAAAAGCCCCTGCCTTGATGCTGCCCTTGATCTCCGGCACCTGCTCGTTGTGGAGAAACATTTTCACCGTGATGGTATCGGTGAAATCCGTCACGTTGAACATATAGATGGTTTTCTCATTGCGGATTTCCCTGGCCTCCACGCTGGTGACCTTTCCGCGGATCACCACCTCGCCCATCTCCCCGGCAATGGAATCGATGGGAATGGCGTCCTCGTCAAAATCCCTTCCGTAAATCACATCCGGATTGTCCGACCGTTTCAGCGGCCTGGGACCATCGCCGTAACGTCCCTGCTGGAATTTTCCGCGGCCCTTCTGGAAATTGCCGCGGCCATTTTTATAACCGCCCTGGCCTTTTGTGCCGACATTCTTCTGGGAGTTTCCTGCCTGGCCGGAAGCGCCCTTCCCGGCGCTCTGGGCCTGCGCGGCAGCCCCGCCCTGCGAAGCTCCCGCCGGATCACCGGCCCCCTGTGGCGGAAATCCCGGCTGGCCCATCCCCGCGTTTCCTCCGGGGATATCCTCCAGAAACGGCACCTCCGGATTTCCCATGCCAAAGGCGGCGTCCGCCATGCCATCCGCGCCTGACATTCCCTCCGGAAACGCGGCGCCTTCTTCCGAAAAATCCCCGGAAAATCCCGCCTTTCTTCCCACCTTCGATCTGGCCAGTATCTGCCGGGCCTCCTCCAGAATCCGCAGCTCGCTGTTTTTATGCACCTTGCTCTCCGCCGCTTCCCGGAAGGAGGGATGTACCCGCAGATTAAATCCGCACCGTTCGCAGAAGATTTTCTCCAGAAGCCGGATCAGCTCCCCTTCCTTCTCCCGGGCAATCACCGAATCCGTCATCACCAGTTCCATGGTCTCCGGCTCCGGAAAGGAGATATCCGCCGTGGCAAACAGGTTATACTCCAGCATACTGTACCGCTTCAGCTCCAGCAGAATACTGGGCCGGTACACCTCCATGAAATTCTCCGGGGTATACTGGCGGGAAAGCCGGAATTTCTCTATGATTTTCACCCGCAGATTCGCGTTTTCAAAAAACTGCTCCCGGATGGCCTCCTCCAGATGATAAATGTGTTTTTTATGAATCCACTGGCTGCTCATGATATAAACCCGCAGACAATCCTTCTGCGGGTTTACAGCCACCTTCATCACTTTCACCGCCCCCAGCAGCGCCTCCAGTTCAGCGTCCACCTTCAGGTGCGGAAATACGTCCAGAAATTCTTTTTCTGTCATTTGTCACCACTCTGTTCCTGATTCCAGTTCAAAAGCTCTTCTCTCAAAACACCCAGAAGCTGATCCTCCGGCACCTTTCTGACGATCTGGCCTTTTTTGATAAGCAGGCCCTCGCCCTTTCCTCCGGCAATGCCAATATCCGCTTCTTTGGCTTCCCCCGGTCCGTTCACCACGCAGCCCATCACCGCCACCTTGATGTCCAGGGGAATGTCCTGCACCATATTTTCCACCTGATTGGCCAGACCGATCAGATCGATCTGGGTACGGCCACAGGTAGGGCAGGAAACCACTTCAATGCCGCCTTTGCGCAGGCCCAGCGTCTTTAAAATCCGTTTGGCGGATTTGACTTCCTCCAGCGGATCGCCGGTGAGCGACACCCGGATGGTATCCCCGATACCCTGGTAAAGGATAATTCCCAGGCCCACCGCCGATTTGATGTTTCCGGAAAACAGGGTGCCCGCCTCCGTGATTCCCACATGCAGCGGGTAATCCGTCTTCTTCGCGATCAGCTCATGGGCCTTGGCGCACATCAGCACATCCGAGGATTTAATACTGATCACCAGGTTGTCATACCCCAGCTCCTCGATGATCCGCACCTTGTCCAGCGCGCTCTCCACAATGCCCTCGGCCGTCACGCCGTGGTATTTTTCCACCAGTTCCTTTTCCAGGGAACCGCTGTTGACGCCCACGCGGATGGGGATCTCCCGCTCCCTGGCCACATCCACCACCGCCTGGATCCGCTCTCTGCTTCCGATATTTCCCGGATTGATCCGGATTTTATCCGCTCCGTTCTCCATGGCGGCAATGGCCAGCCGGTAATCAAAATGAATATCCGCCACCAGCGGAATGTGAATTTGCGGCTTGATTCTGGAAAGCGCGCTGGCCGCCTCCTGCGTAGGCACCGCGCAGCGGATGATCTCACAGCCCGCCCGCTCCAGCGCCAGAATCTGCGCCACCGTGCTCTCCACATCCTCTGTTTTTGTATTGGTCATGGACTGGATCAGGACGGGATTTCCCCCGCCGATTACCCGGTCCCCGATCCGGATTTTTCTTGTATGCTCTCTGTACATTCCACACGCTCCCATCTGAAATTCCGGTTACCATCTGATATTTTTCCGGTACCCGGCCGTCCGTGTTTCTGTTTTCATCGGATTTCCAGAAGCTTCTGCTTCAGTTCATCCTCCATTTTCCGCAGTTCCACCTCAGCAGCCTGCCGTTTGGCTCTGCCCTCCGTCTGAATCTGCATCACTTCATCCAGAGTGGAAATCAGCGATGCATTGGTATTCTGCAAGGTCTCCATATCCACGATACCCCGCTCGGACTCTCTTGCGCTCTCCACTGCGGCGGTTTTCAGCACCTCCGCGTTTTTCCTCAGGAGGGCGTTGGTCATGTCCGTCACCTCCCGCTGAGCTCTGGCTGCCTGGGAAGAATGTTCCACACCCAGAGCCAGCACCATCTGGCTTTTCCACAGCGGAATGGTATTAACCACCGTGGACTGAATCTTTTCCACCATCATAGTGTTACTGTTCTGCACCAGGCGGATCTGGGGAGCCGTCTGAATGGAAATCATGCGGGTCAGCTCCAGATCATGGATTTTCTTCTCAAACCGGTCGCACAGTCCCGCCAGATCTTTGGCGGCCTGAGCGTCCTCCGGCAGTCCCGAAGCCTGGGCTTTGGCCGTAAGCTGAGGCAGCTCCTGCTCCCTCACCTCTTTCAGCTTCTTCTTCCCTGCCAGAATATACATGGACAGTTCCTTAAAATAAACCAGGTTCTGGTCATACATCTTGTCCAGAATGGCGATATCCTTTAAAAGCGTCATCTGATGTCCTTCCAGCACCTGACAGATCTTCTCCACATTGGTCTCCACCTTGTCATACTTTGCCTTCAGGGTATTCAGCTTATTGGCAGGCCGTTTCAGGAATCCCAGAAACCCCCTCTCTTCTTCCGCGTCAAAGCTTTTCAGCTCCTGCACCACGCCGGTGAGCATCTCGCCCACCTCGCCCAGATCCTTAGCCTTGACATTTTCCAGGGCCGTCTCCGAAAAATCCGCCATCTTCTTCTGAGTTCCCACACCATACTGCAGAATCCCGGTGGTATTGTGCAGATCAATCTGGCGGGAAAATTCATCCACCATCCGGCGCTCTTCCTCCGAAAGGATGGAGTCATCCAGCTTGGGCTCCTCCTGCACAGGCGCGGGTGCCTGCTTCGGCTGGGGCGCCGCTCCAAAGGTCAGTGTGGGGGTATCTGTAAAATCCTTTAAATCTGTACTCATCATTTCACTCCTCTGCTTTTCTCCGATATCTGATCTTCGGTGAGTCCTTCCTGAGCCAGCATGGTATTAAGCACGGAAATGTCGGAAGAAATATCCCATGCCCTCTCCTCAAAGAATCCGTCCAGCAGATTCTCAAAGGCCAGATTGATGGTATCCAGCGTTTTCTCGATTTCCTGCTTCATCTTCACCACATTGTCACCCGCGATGGGTTCCCTCTCCAGATCCACATAAGCGTCCACCAGCTTCTTTGTGGTGGGCAGATAATAACTCATAAACTTTCTGAGTTCTCCGGCCAGCTCCGGATCCTTCTCCACCTGCTCGAAGATTCTGGTCATGATCGTCTCCAGCCGGGCCAGCTTCTGAGAAATTTCTTCTCCCGGAAGCTCTTCATTGCACTGACGGATGTGACGGATATATTCCTGGCCTTCCTCCAGAATTTTCCGACATTCCTCCGGCAGACGGCTGGTCTGTTCCGCGTGCTTCTGCTGTTCCTGCTGCTTCTTTTGGACTTCCTGCCTGGTCAGCAGATATTGCTGATACATGGCATCCGTGACAATGATGCAGGTTTCTTCCTCATCCATATGTCCCTGCAGGAACATTTTTCTTTCAATCATCTGCTTCAGATCCCTGCGTACCTTCCTCTGGCTGATGCCGCAGGTTTCCGCCAGCTCCTTCACGGTTCCGTAACCGCGGGTACCGATCTTCTTTATATATTCCCGGAAACGTTTTGCCCTTCCTCTGGCCCGCTGTCCGCAGATTCCCAGTACCAGTCCGGCAGCCATCACCGCTCCCAGAATGATGGTCCCCAGAATACCCAGGATACCCAGGCCCGGCTCCAGCAGAAGCGCCAGCAAAGTGGCTATGGTACTCAGCGCAAACACACCTGCAAGAGAAAATCCCGCAATGGCCATCACCGTGCCCAGAATCTGATCGGTGGTCCGCTTCGCGTACAGTGCGGGCTGTCCCTCTTCCCGGCGTGCCGCCATGCGGCCTCCCGGCCGGTATCCCGGCGCCGCCGCCTTCTGATACCGTTCCTGATAAGAACGGGAACCTGTGGGAGAAGAAGGATTTTCCGCATCCTTCCATGCCTGCTTCCAGTCCTCCCCGGTATTCTTCAGACTTTCCCGGAGTCCTTCCCCGGCACCCCGCATACCTTCTTTGAATCCTGCGCCGGCTCCCTTCATTCCTTCCTGAAATCCGTTCACCGCGTCATCCAGGATCCCTTTTACCTGCCGGTTCAGCTCCTGAAAATTCTGGGATTCCACCGCATCCTGCACAATCCTGCGGATCCGGTCTCCCATTTCATTCAAGTCTTTTTCCTTCATGATTCCCTGTCAGGCCTTTCTCTCATATCTCGTGAAAGTAAACTCCAGATCGAAATACGTCTGCTCCTCACTCTCTTCCACCATCTCCCACTCCGGCATCTGATCCAGATTGGGGAAATACGTATCCGCCTCGTAGGCAAAATCAATCTTCGTCACATATGCCTCATCACAGTATGGAAGCAGTTCCTCATAAACCGTGCCGCCTCCCACCACATAGACCGCATCAGACGGATACTTTTTCAATTCCTCCAGAAGTTCCGGGATGTCATGGACAATCACGGTATCCTTCGCGCGGTATCCGGCATTTCTCGTGAGAACCACATTGGTCCGGTTCTTTAAAGGCAGTCCTCCCGGAAAGCTTTCCAGCGTCTTTCTTCCCATCACCACCACCTTGCCAGTGGTCTCCTGACGGAAAAACTTTTTATCAGAAGGAATACTTACCAGGAGATCGTTATTTTTTCCGATTCCCCAGTTCTTATCCACAGCTACAATCAATCTCATCTTCGTTATCCTCCTCAGACCGCAATGGGAATATTCTTAATCTGCGGCCCCGTCACATAATCTTCTACTTTCAGATCGTCCACAGTAAAATCATAGAAATTCCGGATCTCCGGATTCAGCGTCACCTTCGGCGCCTGGTATGCGGGCCGGCTAATTAGCTCCTCCACCAGCGGAATATGCCGGTCATAAATATGAGCGTCCGCGATCACATGCACCAGCTCCCCCGGCTCCATATCGCTGACCTGGGCGATCATCATCACCAGCAGGGCATATTGGCACACATTCCAGTTATTGGCCGCCAGCACATCGTTGGAACGCTGATTTAAAATGGCGTTCAGCACCAGCCGGTCACTGCCCGGGCGCGTGGTCACGTTGAAGGTCATGGAATAGGCACAGGGATACAGGTTCATGGCATGAAGATCCTGGTGTACATAAATGTTGGTCATGATTCTCCGGCTGTAGGGATTATTTTTCAGATCATACAGCACCCGGTCCACCTGATCCATCATTCCCTCTGTGTACTGATGCTTCACCCCCAGCTGATAGCCGTAGGCCTTGCCGATGGAACCGTCCGCGTCCGCCCAGCTGTCCCAGATATGGGAATGAAGGTCGTGGATGTTGTTGGATTTCTTCTGCCAGATCCAGAGGATCTCATCGAAAGCGCTTTTCAGCGCCGTCCTCCGCAGCGTCAGCGCCGGAAATTCTCTGGAAAGATCATACCGGTTCACCACGCCGAACCGTTTCACAGTGTAGGCGGGGCTGCCGTCCTCCCATCTGGGCCGGACCTTCTCCCCCTCCGTACTCACGCCGTTATCAATAATATCCCGGCACATATCTATAAAAACCTTGTCTGCGTAACTCATGTGGTCCTCCTTCTGTTTTCTCTTTTATGTGCTTCTTTCTCGCTAACACTCATTATAATA
>DVON01000017.1 GCA_018713585.1 Candidatus Pullilachnospira stercoravium
GCAAACGAAAAGGTACTGTTTAGGCTGTCAGATGATTTTCTGCGCAATCCGGACAGCACTCCGGACGAATCCTTTTTACTGGAGCTGTCCCGCAGCTGGGTACCCATCGGCGACAGTGCGCTTCAGGCCAGTCTCATCATTGACAGTCTATAAATTGTGTTTCTCATAAAAACCCTGCCGGAATCAGAGTGACGATTCCGACAGGGCTTTTTCACTGTATTCCTGTTTTCTGACGCTGGAAATAATCTCCAATCTTCCGGATAATTTTTTCACTTCAAATACAAAAGGATTTTCCTTGGCCCATTCCGGCTCTTTTCCGGCACGCTGCTGCCAGAGCGCATAATCTTTGACAAAGCCATCATGAATATACTGCTCCGCCTGCAGCCGGGCAGTCACCGCATCCTGGTAATCGGAAAAATACCCTATATAGTATCGTTTCCCTTTAAAACCGATATATACACGATAACGCCCGTTTTTCATCCTGGATACGCCGCGAAATCCGCTGGTATTGTCTTTTCTGTGCTTTCTCTTTTCCAGCATTTCCAGACAGGTTCCGTCAATAAAATGCAGCTGTTGATAAATATCCTTCTGTATTTCTTTTTTCAGACAGCCGCAGCTCCTGTAATTGCCATGGACAAGACCATTTTCCGATACACAGATCTCTCCTCCGCAATCGCAGCGGCATCTCCAGATAACGGACCCCCTTTTATCCCGCCCTTCTGTCATTTCCACAACCGTCAGCCTGCCGTACCTCTGCCCTTTAAGATCAATCATCCCGCGTCCCGTTTTGCGAAAAAAACAGCCGCAGCTTTTCACTCTGCCTTCTTTCAGATCATGTGCCGTAACAACATGCATTGTCCCGCAGTCACAGCGGCAGGCCCAGCAGACCCGGCCATTTCTGTTTTCCACACGATGCAAAACTGTCAGCCGCCCAAACCGCCGTCCAGTAAGATCCTCCGCAATCGGGCCTTTCCTGGCCGTCTGCACAGAAACACATCCGCAGTCTCTCATCGTCCCTCTTTGCAGCCGCTTTGTATTGACCAGAATTTCTTTTCCGCAGCTGCAGCGGCACCTCCATACGCAATAACCATCCTGGCGCTCCTTCGTTCTTTCCAGAACAGTCAATTCGCCAAACTTCTGCCCCGTCAGATCAATTGTCATTCGCATCCTTATTCACCCCCGAACCGCTTCTTTCGCATCGGACTGTGACACGGCTGGCGCCGCCATAAGTACAGGTAAACAGAGTCAGATCATACTTCCCGGCTGACATTTCTTCTACGGCAGTCGGCTCAAGGGTCTCCACCTTAACCACCTGATAGCAGTAGCGCATGCCGTCCAGATCCGTGAAATACACATCTTCCCCTCCGGAAAACTGTGAAATTCCCCCGAAATGACGGCTGTAATTGTGCGCTGCAATAACCAGATCGTCCGTCTTCACCGAGCCCGTATAGCGGCAGGGCGCGATCCGCAGCCGTTCGTAATCCCATTGCGCCATCACCGGTAGTTCCAGACCCAGTGCCGGTATGGAAAGATATCCGATATAATAATTTCCATCCAGTTCAATCTCCGTCATGACGGACGGATCTGAATCCGGACGGGCCGGGCGGACTGCAGCAGCCTCTTTCACCTCTGCGGAACCTTCTATATATTCTTTCACCAGAGGCAGCAGATGCTCGACAGACTCCCCTGCCCTTTCATCCTCCTGCCTGTTTCGAAAAAAAAGGGACAGCGCTGCCAGCACCAGCACTGTCCCCAGAATCATACAGATCGTTCCAATCCGTCTTCTATTACTCATGGTCATCACACCTGCCGCCGGTACGCAGCCGCCATCCGATCACGTACAAAGACAACCCCAGCAGCACAAAAACAGGTATGGGCCAGTTCAGCTGACCGGTCTGGGGCAGCTTCGGCGGATTCGGTTTTTCAGGCGTAGGCGTAACCGGCGCCTTTTCCAGTTCCGTCTTGGGACTGGCGTCCACATCATAGATATAAGTTCCGTTCTCCATCATGGGAACGCTGACCAGGAAAGGATCTGCTGCCAGATAGCCTTCCGCTGCGCTTTGCTGTACCAGCAGATAAAGACCCGGTGTTACATTTCGAAATACGGCTTTTCCCGTACTGCCGATATTCGCCGTCACACCGCTGACGCCGTTTTCTCTGGCATAGTCTGCCAGCTGTTCTGCCAGCCTGTCTGACTGAATATTTTCCAGAGAAGCCTGGCTTCCGGCAAACGCGGCGCTGAGCGAAAAGCTGTAATCTCCATCATTTTCTGCCACATCACCTGCACGATACATCGTAAGTGTCCCTCCTGACACCGGCCTGCCCCCATATGTCATGGAAACAGTAACGGAACCCTCTCTTGTCAGATCCGGCACGTCATGGGCATAAACGATACTGTTCGCCGCAAAAGTCATCAATGCAGCCAGCAACAACACCGTTATTCTTTTTTTCAATTTCATTCGATGTTCCTCCTGTTCTTTCTGCGGGCTCTTACCAGCAGTATTATGATTAAAATAATGATCACTCCCGCAGCCAGAGAAAGGATCAGGACCGGATTTACCTGCGAGATATCGCGGGCTTCCGTAATATCCTGGGTCTGCGTGCGGTTTTCCACCCGATGCCCCCTTACCAGGAGCCGGTGTGTGTTAATGCCATAAGGCGTACATGTCACCAGCGTACAGTAATCCTGCTGCGGATCAATCGCCAGTGCGCTCAGATCATAGGGATCCACCGTCAGAATCTGATCCACCTCATAGGTCAGAGTCTGATCCAGAACTTTCAGAATAAAAATATCTCCCTCCGTCAGCTTATCCAGATCGGTAAACAGTCTGGCGCTGGGCAACCCCCGATGTCCGGAAACCACACAGTGGGTACCTGCTCCTCCTGTGGGCAGAGAACTGCCCTCCAGATGTCCGATAGAGGTCTGCAGTACCGCCTCGTTGGTGCCATGATAGATGGGCAGCGAACAGTTAATGGCCGGAACCTCGATATACCCCATGATGCCGTTTCCGGAAACATTCAGCAGACTTTCATATTCCTGTCTGTCAGCCCTTGTCATCTCAAACCGGTCAGATCTATCAGCCAGAACCCGGTTGTACTCTATGGCCTCATTCCAGAGTTTCTCGTAAAGTTCGCCATCCATCTCCTCCACCCGTCTGGAGTATTCCACTATGGCCTGGGACTGGTGCAGTGAATTCCAGTAATCACTGACCGTGGGATACAGCAGTAAGGACAGCCCTACAAGAAAAATCAGTATCAGAACAATGGTAGAAATTTTAATTTTTTTCATGCAGGGTTCTCCTTCCCGCTGCAGTTATGCATCTGCAGTGAGAACTGTCTGCACTGCCGGGAAAGGGAAATCCCCTCCCCGGTGCAGTCAGTTTCATCATCTGTTTGTGTTATTTTCTGGAATCCGTACGTTTTCTGACGATCAGCAGTACCGCCGCTCCGGCAACCAGCACAACGCCGATTACATAAAACAGGGTGGTACCCATACCGCCGGTGGAAGGCAGCAGATCGCCGGTTTTATTAACCACATGCACGCCGCCGCTCTGCCATACACTATTGGAAATAGACGCTTCCAGATTGTTCTCTTTTACAGCAATCTCCACGCGCTCTGCCAGCTTGTTGTATCCATCGGGAGCTTTGGTCTCTTCCAGATAGTAATTGGTGTTGGCGTCAAAGCCCTTGATCTCCAGCTGACCGTTTACTGTGGTGATGTATGCCACACCGGATTCACCATCTTTGGCAAGACGGTAAACGCCATCGGAAACTTCGACCAATGCGATCTCATTTCCGCCGGTTTTTGCATCGTAGAGTTTAAACTGAGCGCCGTCGAGCACTTTGTTGTCCCCATCTGTTTTAACCACGTCAACTTTGTACGTATAGGTTTTTGTTTCATCCCATGTGGTTTCATCGCTACTGTCCTCGCCAAACTCCAGTTTCGTCTTGTTGGTGTTAGCGTCATCATAGATCAGAGCACTTTCATTTACCACTGCACTGTATGTAACCACAATATCCGTATCCTTCGTGATCCTCTCCAGATAGGACTGATGGAACACAACCTCGAAAGTACATCCGTCATTAAGGCCGGTCGTTACAACATGATAATCTCCCGTATATGCATCCTGTCCTTTAGTCAGTCCGTCAATCTTAATGGAATCCGGATTTAATGTAAGACCTGCTGTCATCACATCGTGAAGAACGTAGCCTTCTGCTCCCGCTTTTGCAGTGATCGTAGTTCTAAATTCAACGGTATCTCCGATTTCTGCTGTATTTTCCTCTCCCCAGTTTCCGGTGGAATCTTCTTTCACTTCTTTTTTCACCGGAGGCTGCTCATTCTTTTCGTACATCTCCACATCCGGCGTAGTGGTATCCAGAGAACACAAAGTACCCATCGTCGTGTCAATCAGATAATAGCCAAGATTCAGGCCGGTAAATGCAACCGTCGTACTGTCCGCCGTCTTAGTTGCAGCAGGCTGAATGTTGTTTCCTTTGGCATAAGCAAGAGCCGCTTGGGCGAATGCTGCCGGATCCGCACCCTTTACCCAGGTCACGTAACCCTGCGCGTCAATAGCTACATACTGTATCTGGGTTTTCAGCCAGCTTTCCCATGGTAAATTAGCTTTGTAAGTATATGCCCCTGCTCCTGTGTCATAGCTTTCCAGCACCAGAATCTGATATGCGTTGTAAGTATGGCCTTCCTTGGCATCCTTAATGGTGATGGATCCGCTGTTATTATTTGTTGCAGCGAATACAGATACCGACATGGAAAATACCATGACCATCGCCAGCAGGATACTGACGAGTTTTTTTACATGTTTCATTCTCTTCTCTCTCCTTTTCATTATTTACTGCAGATTTTCTGTGAAATCTAAAGATTCCTTTTCCTTCTGCGGCATGTAACATACAAAGGCGGGAATAGGATCAACGCGATTCCGCCGAATGTATACCATATAGTACCCGGCCCTCCGGTATTTGGCAGTTTGGGCCGGCAGGTGTTGGTGAAAAGAACGATGCTGTTCTTTCCGACCGGTGTCGTACCTGTCACCTCCGCAGACTGATTGGGATTTCCATTATCTATCGTGTTGCTGACGGTAAAACCGTCTGTATTGGTTTCTTTAATGGTATAATGAGTCCCGTGCTGCAAATAATCGATAATCACATACTCGTCTGCCTTAAGCTTGAAGGTTCCTTTCCCGTCGCTTAAAAGCGAAATCTCAATGTGCTGACCGTCCGGAGTGTACCGGGCGATGGAGTAGTCCGATCCCTGTACCGATCCATCATCCGACCAGATGTTGATATCAAAACTGAACTCTGTATCGGGATCTGCCTCACCCACAACCTCTTTTTGAACCTTCAGCTGACCGTTCTGATAAGTCGGCGGTACAGAGGAAACGGAAGGCAGTGTGAACTGCATGTAGCAGGTGGAGCCGGAAAGGCCTCGCTCGGTGTAATAGAACTTGAGCGTGTGTTTGCCGGCATCACCTTTCGCGATATAGTCCCACAGGTTCACGTATGCGCCGACGGAACTGTGCACACCGCCGATATCACATACGAGACGGCCGTCCAGGAATACCCACATATCGTCATCACCGAAGAAGTAGTACTCCAGCGGACCCACATAGTCCTCCGTCAGTTCAAACTCCACACTGTACTGCATGCCGAACATGTTGTT
>DVON01000173.1 GCA_018713585.1 Candidatus Pullilachnospira stercoravium
CCGGATATACCCGCACACGCGCGGACTCCTCACCGTCCAGATCCCGCCAGCTGAGATCCCAGGGTTTCCCCTGACAGAACCAGTCCCGGCACATTTTCCCGTCCAGATACAGCTCTGCCCGGTCCCCGGCCAATTCCAGACGGATCCACAGATCGTTCAGATATTCCGTCATCTGTCCACAGATCCGGATCTCATATTCCACATACGTCTCCTCTTCCTGCAGCAGGATCAGCTGCCCCTCCGGCTGGATTTCCCTGCAGAAATGAAGCTCCGTCCTTCCCTCCGGGTAAACCTTCACTTCGCTGGAAGCCGTTTCCGTCAGAAGAATCAGTTTCCCCTGCTCTTCCATCAGACAGCCGTCTGCCGTAAACAGTTTTTCCTGCCCGTCCTCCACGTACTTCAATCCATGGGCAGCCTCCCGGCCGGAAATGCAGACAGCCTCTCCCATTCCATCCCAAATAATGTCGGGCTCCTCTTCTCCGAAAAATACCACGTCATTGCCCAGGGAGCACAAAGGCTGCAGGTTTGAGGAAAATATCCGGAACTGCGGCGTCAGCGGCAGACCTCCGGATTCCTCCGACGCATAGGGGAAAACTCCGTACCCATCCGGCTGAAGATACAGAAGCGGCGTCCTGGCCGTGTGGCCGTTTTCCCGGATCTCAAAGCTCTCCCTGCGCTCCTTCACGCTTCCATGGCGTTGATGCCCGTTATAGCAGAGAAATCCCATCTCTTTCCCGGTAAAATGCCGCAGCGCCGCCCGGCAGCTCTCCCCATCCTCCGGAACCCGGGCGTTCCATATGGGCAGAATGGAATCCGTCTGCGCGGCCAGATGGCCGAAATCCCGCAAAAACAGGTGCAGCGGCCGCAGGGCATAATAGCTGTCATGAACCCTCCCGAACTCTCCCACCGGGGCCTGGAAATCATAGGACCACACCGGAAGCTCATTGGGCGAACCGGTTTCCAGAGACTCCTGCAGTGTGGTGTATTTTCCCCGGGGATTGGTACCTCCGTGATACATGTAATAGCCCAGCAGATTGGCGCCGGAGCCGAATTTGCAAAGAGCCATGGCGGCGGTGTCCGCGCCGGTGACAAAGGGGCGCCGGTGTCCGGTCACCTGCAGGCCTCCTCCCAGCTCCGCCGTCAGATAGGGGAGTTTCTCCGTGTCATAGGTGAATCCTGTCTCCTCCCCCACATGGAGATCGCTGCCCACATTCCGGTCATCCTTGTAGTGGGTAAACAGAAAATTCCCGTTCAGCGGCAGCTGCTTTCTGCTGGAATCCCAGGGTGCGCCGCAGTAGGCCGCCAATACCGGCAGAAATCCCTCCGGCACAATGCCGCCGCCCCAGCCGGTGGCCGTATAGTAGGGCGCCTCAAATCCCAGCCGGATGGCCAGCTTTTTCAGCGTCTTCATATGTTCGCGGCCGGCATCCCCCTGCAGGCCGCCGCAGTGCCCGTACTCATTTTCAATCTGGATTCCCACGACGGGGCCTCCCTGCCGGTAAAAGAATCCATCCGCCTGCCGGTAAACCTGCTGCCAGAAGATTTCCACCAGCGCCAGATAAGCCGGATCATTGGTCCGCAGCTTAAGATCCTCCCTCGCTGTCAGCCAGTCCGGGAATCCTCCGTTCCGGCACTCCCCATGGCACCAGGGGCCGATCCGCAGAAATACCGGCATTCCTTCCTCCTGGCAGACCGCAAGGAATTTTCTCAGGTCCCTCTGTCCGGTAAAATCCCACTCTCCCTGCCGTTCCTCATGGTGAATCCAGAACACATAGGTGGCCAGCACCTGCACGCCGCCGGCTTTCATTTTCGCCACCGCGTCCCGCCACAGAGATTCCTTCAGCCGGGAAAAATGGATTTCCCCCATCACCGGATACCAGGGCTTTCCGTCTCTGGTAAGAAAATATCCGTTGGCCCCGTAGCGGCCCGCCGGCTCCATAAGGGGCTGCAGCCTTTTTTCTCTTTCCTCCCGCTGCTTTGCTTCGTTGACAATTTCGATTTCCATATGGCAAAACCTCCCGCATTTTCCGTACAGACAGCTAAATCTGAATCGTATCTTCATCTTATCACAGCATCCGCAGGGTTTCCATGCAGATTTCCATACAATGATGGAGAATCTTCCGTCACTCTCTTCCCGGAGGACGTCTCACGGGTCTTCTCCCCGGATTTCCTCTCAGTTTCCGTCTCCGGCCTGCCTGGTTTTCCTGCGCTGTCAGTAAATTTCCGCAATCGGATGGAGGAAAACACCTTCCCCTACCCGATCACCGCGATACCTCGTTCCTCTCGTGGCATTGCCGCCGGATGGTCTACGCTCCGCTCCGGGCTTATCAACGCAAAAAGGGAGAGAATTTCCACCTCATCATACGGAAATTCTCTCCCTTACTTATCCCAGCCGTTCCTTCGCCGGCGGCCAAATCAGAATGCCAGTTTCTCCTCCAGATATTTCTCCAGATCTTCGATTTTGATCCGCTCCTGCTCCATGGTGTCGCGGTCGCGGACAGTCACCGCGCCGTCGTTCTCGGAATCAAAGTCGTAGGTGACACAGAACGGCGTACCGATCTCATCCTGACGGCGGTATCTCTTTCCGATGTTTCCTCTGTCATCGAACTCGCAGTTCCATTTCCTGGACAGCATGGAAAATACCTTCTCCGCGCCCTCGTTCAGCTTTTTGGACAGCGGCAGCACGCCCACCTTCACCGGAGCCAGCGCCGGATGGAAATGCAGAACGGTTCTCACATCGTTCTTCTCGGCATCCAGAACCTCCTCGTCGTAAGCGCTGCACAGGAAAGCCAGCACCATACGGTCCGCGCCCAGAGAGGGCTCGATCACGTAGGGGATGTATTTGCGGTTTTCTTCATCGTCGAAATAGGTCAGATCCTGTCCGGACACCTCCTGGTGACGGCTCAGGTCATAATCGGTACGGTCCGCGATGCCCCACAGCTCACCCCAGCCGAAGGGGAACAGGAATTCCACATCCGTGGTGGCCTTGCTGTAGAAGGACAGCTCCTCCTTCTCATGATCACGGTAACGCACTTCCTCGTGCTTCAGGCCCAGGCTGTACAGCCAGTCCAGACAGAACTGTTTCCAGTAGTTGAACCACTCCAGATCCGTATCCGGCTTGCAGAAGAACTCCAGCTCCATCTGCTCAAACTCTCTGGTACGGAAAGTGAAGTTTCCGGGGGTAATCTCGTTCCGGAAGGATTTTCCGATCTGTCCGATACCGAAGGGCAGCTTCTTTCTGGAAGTTCTCTGTACATTTTTGAAGTTTACAAAAATACCCTGGGCGGTCTCCGGACGGAGATATACTGTGTTTTTCGCGTCCTCGGTAACACCCTGGAAGGTTTTGAACATCAGGTTGAACTGACGGATATCGGTGAAATTGTGCTTTCCGCAGGTGGGGCAGGGAATCTGATGCTCCTCAATGAAAGCGGTCATCTTTTCCTGGCTCCATGCGTCCACGCTTTCCTCCAGCACAATGCCTTTCTCCGCGCAGTAATCCTCGATCAGCTTGTCGGCGCGGAATCTCTCATGACATTCCCGGCAGTCCATCAGCGGATCGGAAAATCCACCCAGATGACCGGATGCCACCCAGGTCTGGGGATTCATCAGGATAGCGCAGTCCACGCCCACGTTGTAGGGATTCTCCTGGATGAACTTTTTCCACCAGGCTCTCTTTACATTATTCTTCAGCTCCACACCCAGATTTCCGTAATCCCAGGTGTTGGCCAGGCCGCCGTAAATCTCAGACCCCGGGTACACAAACCCTCTGGATTTTGCCAGCGCTACAATTTTCTCCATCGTCTTTTCCATAATTTCCTCACTTTCCGGCCGAATGGCCATACAGGTATCCCCTTGCGGGATTTCCTCACTTTCCGGCCGAATGGCCATATAGGTATCCCCTTGCGGGGTTTCCTCTCTTTCCGGCCATATGGCCATACAGGTATCCCCTTGCGGGGTTTCCTCTTTTTTGGGCCATATTGGCCATAAGGGATCCCCTTGCGGGATTGCTCTTCCCTATTCTTACTCTATATTTCTAACGGCACCGCCCTTCAGCGCCATGCCGTCACAAATCCATACACACGGAAGGCTTTCTTACAGCCCTCTCCCTGTCAGCTTTGGTAAATCACGATGCCGTAGGCTTCCGTGACCACCTGCGCGTTCTCATTTTCGATTCCGGTGTCAGAGGCAAGTCTGGCCCGGTTCTCATCCAGAATCTCCATATTGCTGCTGACATACAAAATCTCCCCCGGCGCCATCACACAGACCGGCTCCTTCACGATCACCGCCTGCATCTGCGTACAGGTATCCGGCACCGTTCCATCCTGCACCGTGTTCTTTCCGGCGTCCAGAAACGCGCAGTCAAAGGAATAACCCTCCTGCTGTGCCTGCTCCACCGTGCCCGCGAAGAAATCCACCAGGTTGAATGCCCGGTAATCTTCATCTGACCCGTATTCCAGAATCACTCTGGCCTGCCCGTCCTTTACCTGACAGGACTCCATGGACACAGCGCTGCTTTGGGTTTCCCCGTTATAGGCTTCGATCAGGCCGTCAATTTCCTCCTCCAGCTCCTGGCTGCTGTAATTCTCCTGGGAGAAATCCTCCACCAGCGCCTGCGTAATCCGGCCGTTCTCATCCACGGTCACTGTTGTCTCTTCTGCCTTTGCGATTCCTCCGCACCCTGCCAGAAGCAAGGCCGGGACCAGCAACAGAATCACCCTGCGTTTTTTCATTCCAAACCTCCATGCACCGGGTACATCTTCTGCCGCCTGTACGGCGGTCTGTAAGAACTCTTCTATTATAGCCTCTGTCAGCCCGGTTTTCAACTGGATTTTATGAATCCATCACCTTCAGGATTTCCAGGCTTTTGAATTTTCTGTCCGTGTGCAGCTCCATGTAGTGGGTCACCAGCCGCCCCACCTCCTCTTCCACCTCCGGACTCACCGTAAAGGTGTACAGTTTTTCCATGGGGGAGGCAATGATGTATTGCAGGGTGTACAGGGCAGACGGTGAAATGGGCCGGGCGTCCTTCACCTGCGGCACACAGGAAGGACACACGCAGCCGGACCGGTACAGGGAAAAATGACTCAGGCGCTCCCGGGACCCGCAGCAGACACACTCAAAGGTCTGAGGATATTCTCCGCTCAGCACCAGCGCCTTCAGTTCGAAAATACTGCGGATCAGCCGGTTGGGAATACGGTCGTTCAAAAGCGCCCGCATGGTGATGTACAGCAGATTCAGCATATCCGTCTCCCGGGCACCTTCCCGCCCGTAGTAATCCGCGATTTCCAGAAAATAGAAGCCGTAGTACACCCCCGGCTGCCGGTTTGCCAGCTCCGTAAAATAATTCTTCACCGACGCCTGGGCCAGGGTATAGGCCGTCCGCCCCTCGTAGACCTGAAAGCTTCCGAACACGAAGGGATTCGCCGCCGCCAGAAGGGGGCTTTTGCTCTTTCTGGCGCCCCGGGCAAAGGCGGTGATTTTTCCCCGCTCCCGGGTCAGCAGCACCACCCGCTTGTCATAATCTCCCACCGGCGCGGCCAAAAGCACCATGCCGGTGACGGTAATCGGCTCACTCATGGCTTCTAAATCTCTTTTCTGTTATAACCGAAGTTTTTCATCTGTACATCGCTGTCCCGCCAGTCCTTGCGGACCTTCACCCAGATGCGCAGATTCACCTTTTCCTCCAGCATTTTCTCAATATCATACCGGGCGCTGCTTCCGATTTTCTTCAGCATGCTTCCCTGCTTTCCGATGATAATGCCCTTGTGGGACTCCTTCTCACAGATGATGGTGGCCTCGATGTCCACAATATCCTGGCGCTCCCTCTGGTGCATCTTCTCAATGGTGACGGCAATTCCGTGGGGAATCTCCTCATCCAACGTCCGCAGGGCTTTCTCCCGGATAATCTCCGCCACGATCTGCCGCTGGGGCTGGTCGGTCACCGTGTCCTCGTCGTAGAACATGGGGCCGTAGGGCAGATATTTAAAGATACAGCGGATCACCTCGTCCGTATTCTGCCCCCGCAGCGCCGACACCGGAACAATCTGGGCAAAATCATGGAGATCCTTGTAGGCATTGATAAATGCCGGCAATTCTTCCTTTTTAATGGTGTCCACCTTGTTGATCACCAGGATCACCGGCAGATTCACCCGGGTAAGCAGCGCGGCGATGGAGCGCTCTCCCTCGCCGATATAGCTGGTGGGCTCCACCAGCCAGAGAATCACATCCGCGTCCTTCACAGACTGGCGCACCGCCCCCAGCATATATTCTCCCAGCCTGTTCTTGGCTTTGTGCATGCCCGGGGTGTCCAGAAAAACGATCTGTCCCTCAGGACAGGTGTAGACCGTCTGAATCTTGTTTCTGGTGGTCTGGGGTTTTCTGGAAGTGATGGCAATCTTCTGTCCGATCAGCCGGTTCATCAGGGTGGATTTTCCCACGTTGGGCCGTCCGATGATGGCGGCAAAACCCGATTTAAAATCTTCTCTCATGTAATCTCCTCTCACAGTCTACCGCACCAGCGGCTCCACTGTCTTCAGCAGATCCCGGTGTTTCCCGATGGAGGCCTCGCTTCCCACCACGCACAGGTTGCCCGGCGCCAGCATGGCCTCGATGAGATCTGCCAGAGCCCGGATATCCTCCGGACGGGCATTCAGGATCTCATCCCTCTCCTTCTGCAGATCCTGGCGGGTCAGGCCGCCCATCCAGGCGGTCAGGGCCAGAGCCCCCTTGGCGGAAGGATTCATAGGCACATCCAGCTCGCTGATGGTGCCGATGATATACTTTGTCATCTCATGCTCATCCGCCGCAAAGCTGCGCAGGTAATCCGGCGTTCCCCGGAAAACATCCAGCGTTCTGGCCAGATGGGGATCCCGGTAGGAAACCAGGAAGCTGTCCCCGGTGCGGCGGAAATTGCACATGCAGCCGTAGGCGCCTCCCTTGACTCTCAGATTCATCCACAGATAATCGTAGCTGAGAATCACCTTCAGAATCCGCAGCGCGCCGGTGTAGGCAAATCCGGCCTCCCGGAAATTTCCTCCCACTGCCACATACTGTACCTGTCCGGCAGTTTTGAAGCCCTCGTTTTTCTGTTCGAACCGGTAGCAGATTCCTCCCGTGGGAACCTCCTCCGTATACAGCTCCTCCTTCAGTCCGGCAACCCGCTCTTCCAGGTTTTCGTACCCTTTCTCATCGGTCACCACGCTGACCATGAGATTTTCCGGACGGAAAATAATCTTCATCAGCTGCCGGAAATTCTCCGTCACCTCTTCCCGTCTCTGCTCAAAATTCTTTTCCAGATCCTCCAGCAGACGGAAATAGGAGATTCCCGCGATCCGCTCCTGAAAATAGGAGCCGGGCGAATAGTAGGAAGATACCCGCATCACCGCGGTGGAGTGGCCTGCCCCCGCCAGGGAAGACTGCAGCCGGGCTTTCTGCCGGGCAATGATCTCATACAGCCGTTTTCCGTCATCCAGCCGGGAGGTTTTGAGAATTTCCCGGATCATCGAAAAGACAAATTCCTCGCTGGGCGCCAGGTATTTTGCCCGGATACCGAACATCCGCGTGCAGTCATCGCTCCGGTCCTTTTGATTGAAAATCTGAATCTCGCAGCTGATTCCGCCGCTTCTGGCATTGATCTCGTTAAACAGCTCTCCATAGCTGTAATGCTCCGTATCCACATAGCCCAGCACAGATTTGAGAAGACCCATGTACGGAATCAGATCGTCCGGAACCTTCCGGGTATCAAACAACAGCGTCAGATAGGTGATGCCGTTGGTCTCCATGTCATGGTGCAGCACCGTGGTGTCTCCCACCTGATGGGGGGTATTGTACAGCTTCACCGTTTCCCGGCGGATATCGGACCGCTTCAGCATCGGCAGCGCAGCCAGTGCCTCCGGGTCGTCCGGCGCATCCTGAAATTCCTTCAGATGGCAGGTCTGCTCCACCAGTTTCTTTACTTCTTCAGGCGAAAGCGACGCTTTGTAGGCGGCCAGCGCCTCCTCCGTCTTTTTCTCCTGTTCCGTGGCCAGTCCCTTCCTGGGAATTCCCACCACAACAGCGGTGTGCGGATTTTCCAGAAGCCAGGTGCGGATCAGTTCCTCAAAGTAACCCTGACCTGCTTTTTTCTTCAGCGCGTCGTAGGCATCCAGTCTTTGCAGAGGGATAAACGGCTTCTCCTCATCGTACAGCCAGCTGTCAAATACGTCGATGCCGTACATCAGTCCCTTGGGATAGGACGCGTAGTCGGCCTCCCGGAAACGGAATTCCAGGAAATTGATGCCGGCGGCGATGGCTCTCTGATCCAGTCCCTCCCGGGCCAGCTTCTCCAGCGTTTCGCGGATCACCTGCAGAAACTGCTCTTTCCGGGACAGCTCGCTGTTTTTCACCACCACCGAGAAGAAAGGCTGGTAGATTCCGTCGTCGTAGCCGCCCTCCACATCCTTGCCGATGCCGGCGTCCAGAAGTGCCTGTTTCAGCGGCGCTCCCGGGGCGGAAAGCAGCACATAATCCAGCACCTCAAAGGCAGTACACAGTTCCACATCCAGGCTGTCGCCCACCACCATGCTGCAGCTCAAATAGGTGTTTTCCTCCGTGGATTCATTTTCCGACACAGAATAGAAAATTTCATGCTCCACCGGTTTGTCGAAAGGTTTCTGCCGGGGAATCCGGGACTCCACCTGAATGGCGTCGAATTTGCTCAGATACTCCTGATCCATCCACTCCAGCTTTTTCGCCATATCCATATCTCCGTAGAGATAGATATAGCTGTTGGAAGGATGGTAGTATTTTCTGTGGAAATCCAGAAACTGCTCATAGGTCAGATCCGGAATCTTTGCCGGGTCTCCTCCCGACTCCACGCCGTAGGGAGTATCCGGAAACAGCACATTGAAAATTTCCCGGTCCAGCACTTCCTCCGCGGAGGAAAATGCCCCCTTCATCTCATTGTAAACCACGCCGTTGTATTTCAGCGGACCATCCTCAGTCTCCAGCTGGTAGCTCCAGCCTTCCTGGCGGAAGATTTCTTCCTTTTCATAGATGGAGGGATAGAACACGGCATCCAGATACACGTGCATCAGATTCTGAAAATCCTGATCGTTGCAGCTGGCCACCGGATACATGGTCTTGTCCGGATAAGTCATGGCGTTCAGGAATGTGTTCAGCGATCCCTTCACCAGCTCCACAAAAGGATCCTTCAGCGGGAAATGCCTGGATCCGCACAGGACACTGTGCTCCAGAATATGGGCCACACCGGTGCTGTCCGCCGGCGGCGTCCGGAAAGCAATATTGAACACCTTATTCTCGTCGTCGTTTTTCAGCAGCATCACGCGCGCCCCGCTCTTTTTATGACGCAGCAGATACCCCTCCGCGTGGATATCTTCGATCATCTGATGCTGCAGCACCTCATATGCCTTACATTCTGTAATCTCCATAGAATCCTCCTTTTCTTTGTCCCTCAGCGGGGCCCCTCCGGTAGCTATTCAGTCCTCTTTGTCCGTTTTATAAAAAGTAAGCAGCTGCTGGATCTGCTTCTGGCTGAGTATCAGATTGAAGCCTTCCGGATTCAGCACATAGCCTTTGATGTCCTTGATCATATATTTGGGCAGCTGATCGAAGGGCACCTGGAGAAGCCGGTGCTTGGTCTGTTTGTTCCGGTAATGCTTCAGCATCTCATTGGTGTCGGTAAAAATCGGCTGGAAACGGTCTCCTTCCTTATTCTGCACATAGATCACGCGGATATTCCCGGGAGTGCCGTCTTCCTTTTCCTCCACCTCCACCGGCAGAAGGAATTTTGACTTCACCAGGTTCACAGACATCTCTTCCTCCAGATCCTTCAGCGCCTCTCTGTCCGGCTTCACCCCCGGCTTGCGCAGCGCCTGCAGAAAATAGATGGCCGTCAGCTGAAGCTGCGGATTCAGCAGCGGACGCTGTTTTTCCGGAAGCTTGCTGTAGTCGGGAAGCTTCACAATGTTTTCCAGCGGAATCCTGTGCTGTGCCTCCCCGTCCTGGAATACCACCTCATTGATGCCCATGGCAAACAAATTCATATAGAACATGGGCGCTTCCTCTTTCTTTACCCGGACGCCCATCAGGAGAATCTTCTCCTCCGTATACTTTTTGGAAAATTCCTGAACCTTCTCCTTATCCGCAAACACCCAGACCTGATCGTTGAAGGTCTCCTCATCGCAGGTGGCAAACGGCATCTTGGTCACTGCCGAATACACCGCATACATTTCTTCCATATTCTGCAATTTCTTTATCACAAAACTCTGATCTACTGCCATATCACTCCGTATCCTTTCCACAGCCGGACAACGCCGGCATATTCTTCCAGTCTTTTCATCTGCGGCAGAATTTCGGCGCCCGCTTTCGGCCGGCACAGCAGCCTGCAAAAAACGCCGGTATGCCATCTGCCGCAGGCGGCAAACAGAACTCGCTCCTTCTCTGTTCCCGCTCGCTAACGCTCATTATATCATACCCCGGCAGATCTTGCCATGATAAATTATTCGATACTGTATCACTGCGGTTCCCGCAGCCTGTGTGCATACTTTTGCGCCAGTGAAGCCGGAAGGCTGAACTGTTACATCACTGCATCCGGCGAGGGACTTCTGCCCTGCCGGTTTACGGCCTTGCCGGGATGTTTCCACAGTATCCTGCTCACCAATGGGAGCATGCCGGACGGATTTCCCACAATCAGCAAAAACAGGATGGAAAGGAATTATGCGGCCCGCGCAAAATCTCTTCCATCCCGTTTTTGTCATTTTATCCTTTACCTGTTGCCGGCAACTGCTCCGTATCTCCTACCTCCCGGGGCAGAAACACCCTTCCCCGTTCACCAGCGCATCCAGCTTTTTCCCGGCCATACAGTGAACACACTCTCTTCCGGAAGCCATGCGGTAATCCGGAACCTGGCTGGCGGTAAATATTGTATGGACATCCAGCTCCTCCACTCTCCGCAGAGCGCTGAACACCGAGCAGATGCCGCCCGGAATCCCCCCACAGCAGCGGACAGCATCCAGGCAGGCCCGCACGGTCATCCCGGTGCTCACAGCTCCCGCAAGAATCAGGACATTCTTTCTGTGGATCAGAGGAATCAAATTTTCCTCGAAAGTGAAGCGGTCCTGAACCCCCTTCTCCGGAGCCGTCACATAGATTGTCTCGTGGGCATTCATGGAAGAAACTCCTGCTGCCAGAAGCTGTTCCGCCAGAAATGCCCCCACAACTTCCATTCCGTCCAGACACACAATCGTGTCCACAACCTGATCTTTTCCAAAACCTTCCGCCAGAAGCTTCGCGGCCGCCTGCGCCTCCGATACTCTGGTCCGCAGCGTTGTCAGATCAAAATAATGGGTAACATGGGAATGAGGCGCGGCAAAATGCCCCTGATATACCTTCAATGCAACCCTGGAGTCCTGAGGGGAATAAATCTTTTCCATCCTGTTTATCATCGTCTGCCTCCTCTTTTCCTGTATCGTATACTGTGCCGTTTGCGCATAACCGCCCGCCTCCCGGCTGGCCTCTGCGTACAGACCGCACACACCCCCGATACCATCGTTTTCTGTCTGTGAAAATTGTATCATATTTTCCGACTTTTTTAAAGCCTTTCACCGCAGTACACTCCTCGCGGAACGCTTTTATTTCACAGGAAAGCAATTTTATAGAACAAATAAAAAGCAGGCGGCAGCCGCCCCGCAGGTTTCCCTGCCAGGACGGCTGCCGCCGTATCATCTCCGGTCAGACCGGATTTTTATTCAGAACATTAGTCCTCTTTGCTGTAAAGAGTAACCAGTTTGTTCAGATAGTTGTATCTCTCCTTCGCCTCGGACTCGTTCTTAGCGAACAGTCTTGCAGCTTTCTCCGGATTGGAGCGTTTCAGGGAGTTGTAACGAACCTCGCCGTCCAGGAACTCCTGATAATCTCCGCTGGGAGCCTTGGAATCCAGGGTGAACTTGTTCTCTGCCAGCGGGTTGAAGCGGAAGTTATGCCAGTATCCGGCCTTAACTGCCAGCTCTTCCTCTGTCTGAGCCTTGCTCATACCCTTCTTGATACCATGGTTGATACACGGAGCGTATGCGATGATCAGAGACGGTCCCGGATAAGCCTCAGCCTCAGCGATGGCTTTTACGGTCTGGTTGAAATCTCCGCCCATAGCGATCTGAGCAACGTATACATAGCCGTAGCTCATAGCGATGGAAGCCAGGTCTTTCTTCTTAACCTCTTTACCACCTGCAGCGAACTGTGCAACCGCACCAGTCGGGGTAGCCTTGGAGGACTGTCCGCCGGTGTTGGAGTAAACCTCGGTATCGAATACCATTACGTTGATATCCTGTCCGGAAGCCAGCACGTGATCCACGCCGCCGAATCCGATATCGTAAGCCCATCCGTCACCACCGAATACCCACTGGGATTTCTTGGCCAGGAAGTCTTTGTTCTTCACAATGTCTCTGCAAACGTCGCAGTCAACACCTTCCAGAGCTGCAACCAGCTTGTCTGTAGCTGCTCCGTTGGTCACACCGCTTCCGAAGGTATCCAGCCACTCTTTGCAGGCAGCCTTAACTTCCTCAGAAGAAGCCTCGTTGGCCATTACGGACTCAACTTTCTCTTTCAGACCATTTCTGATGGCCTTCTGAGCCAGCAGCATACCGTAACCGAACTCTGCGTTATCCTCGAACAGAGAGTTGCTCCATGCGGGACCCTGTCCTTTGGCGTTTACAGTGTACGGTGTGGACGGTGAGGAGTTACCCCAGATGGAGGAACATCCTGTTGCGTTGGCAATGTACATTCTGTCACCGAACAGCTGAGTGATCAGCTTCGCGTACGGTGTCTCACCACAGCCTGCGCAGGCTCCGGAGAACTCAAGCAGCGGCTGTTTGAACTGAGAACCTTTTACGGTGTTCTCTTTGAATTTTGCAACGACATCTTCCTTGATGGGAAGCTGTACGCCGTAATCGAAATATTTCTGCTCTCCTGCATTGGCTTCCATGTTTTCCATAGCCAGAGCTTTCGCGCCCTTCTTGCCCGGGCATACGTTTGCACAGGAACCACATCCGGTACAGTCGTAAGCGGATACTACCATGGAGAACTTGTAGTCAGCCATACCAGTCATCGGCAGTGTCTTCATGCCTTCCGGAGCGTTGGCAGCCTCATCAGCGGTCAGAGCGATGGGACGGATAACAGCATGCGGGCAGACATAAGCACAGCGGTTACACTGGATACAGTTTTCCGGATTCCATACCGGGATATCTACTGCGATACCACGTTTCTCGTATGCGGAAGATCCGGAGGGAGTGGTGCCGTCCACATAATCCTTGAATGCGGATACGGGCAGAGAGTTTCCTTCCTGAGCGTTTACTTTGGACTGAATGTTGTTTACGAAATCCACAACATCCTGACGTCCGCCTTCTGCATGGGACATAGCCAGTCCTTCGTCTGCGCAGTCTTTCCAGCTTTCGGGAACCTGAACCTCAACCACCTGTTTTGCACCGGCGTCGATGGCGTCGTAGTTCATCTGAACGATGGCGTCACCCTTTCTTCCGTAGGTAGCCTTTGCGGCAGCCTTCATCAGCTCGATGGCATGCTCCTCGGGAATGATGTTGGCCAGCTTGAAGAATGCAGACTGCAGAACGGTGTTGATACGTCCGCCCAGTCCGATCTCCTTACCGATCTTGATACCGTCGATCACATAGAACTTGATGTTGTGGTTGGCGATGAATGCTTTCACCTGTCCCGGCAGATGTTTCTCCAGTCCTTCCATATCCCACGGGCAGTTCAGAAGGAAGGTACCTCCGTCTACCAGCTCCTGTACCATGTTGTACTTGTTCACATAGGAGGGATTATGGCAGGCAACAAAGTTTGCTTTCTTGATCAGGTAGGTGGACTTGATCGGGCTCTTTCCGAAGCGCAGGTGAGACATGGTCACACCGCCGGACTTCTTGGAGTCGTAATCAAAGTATGCCTGTGCATACATGTCTGTGTTGTCACCGATGATCTTGATGGAGTTCTTGTTGGCTCCAACAGTACCGTCAGCGCCCAGTCCCCAGAACTTGCAGTTGATGGTTCCTTCCGGTGTGGTAACCAGAGGAGCGCCAACCTCCAGAGACAGGTTTGTCACATCATCCACGATACCGATGGTGAATTTTGCTTTCTCGGTGTTGTCGTATACGGCAACGATCTGAGCCGGTGTGGTGTCCTTGGAACCCAGTCCGTAACGTCCGGAGAATACCGGAACCTGATCGAACTTGCTTCCCTTCAGGGCAGCTACCACATCCAGATACAGGGGCTCACCCTGAGCTCCCGGCTCTTTTGTTCTGTCCAGAACGGAGATCTGTTTTACAGAATCCGGGATCGCGTCGATCAGGGCCTGTGCGCAGAACGGTCTGTACAGACGAACGGTAACCAGACCAACTTTTCTTCCGGCAGCCATCAGGTAGTCGATGGTCTCCTCGATGGTCTCGCAGGCGGAACCCATGGCGATGATGACATGCTCAGCATCCTCAGCTCCGTAGTAGTTGAACAGTTTGTAGTTGGTTCCGATCTTCTCATTAACTTTGTCCATGTACTCCTGCACTACTGCCGGCAGAGCGTCGTAGTAGGGGTTGCAGGCCTCTCTTGCCTGGAAGAAGATATCCGGGTTCTGAGCGGATCCTCTCTGGCAGGGATGATTGGGATTCAGAGCGTGTTTACGGAACTCATCGATGGCGTCCAGATCCACCAGATCTTTCAGATCCTCGTAATCCCAGGTCTCGATCTTCTGGATCTCGTGAGAAGTACGGAATCCGTCGAAGAAGTTGATGAACGGAACTTTTCCTTTGATGGCAGCGCAGTGAGCCACGGGAGTCAGGTCCATAACTTCCTGTACGGAAGACTCACACAGCATAGCGCAGCCTGTCTGACGACATGCATATACATCGGAATGATCTCCGAAAATAGATAACGCATGGCTTGCCAGCGCACGGGCGGAAACGTTGAACACACCCGGCAGCTGCTCGCCGGCGATTTTGTAAAGGTTGGGGATCATCAGCAGAAGACCCTGAGAAGCCGTATAGGTCGTGGTCAGAGCACCCGCTGCCAGGGATCCGTGTACTGCACCGGCAGCACCAGCCTCGGACTGCATCTCAGTTACCTGAACTTCCTGTCCGAAGATGTTCTTTCTTCCCTGGGTCGCCCACTCATCCGTAGCCTCTGCCATAACAGATGAGGGAGTAATCGGGTAAATGGCTGCTACGTCCGAATATGCGTAGGACGCATGAGCGGCAGCATGATTACCATCCATGGTTTTCATTTTTCTTGCCATTTGTTTATTCCTCCTTGATTTGAATTAAAAAACATTATTTTAACCCTGTGAATTATTATAACACGCTTTCCGAATCCTGTCTA
>DVON01000174.1 GCA_018713585.1 Candidatus Pullilachnospira stercoravium
GATGAATCTCATTCCCCTCTTTGTCGGTTCCGATGGGTTCGTACAGGGACACCTCCCTGGAGAACTTTTTTCTGCTTCTCAGCATCATCAGCAGTTCATTGTCGATGCAGCGGGCGGCGTAGGTGGCCAGCCGGCTTCCCTTGGACATGTCGAAGGTGGAGACTGCCTTGATCAGACCGATGGTTCCGATGGAAATCAGATCGTCCAGCTCCTCGTCCAGTCCCTGATATTTTTTGATTACATGGGCCACCAGCCGGAGATTCCGTTCTATGAGGATATTTCTGGCTTCCCGGTCTCCCTCCTGGCATCTTTTGAGATAATACCGTTCTTCCTCCAGCGTGAGAGGTTTCTGAAATGTCTTCAAGCCGGCACCTCGAAGGGGATTTATTCTATTCTATGTGCAAATCTGAAATTCGTGCTTTTCCAACAAAAACGATTCAATCATAAGGAAAGGGGAAATTATATGTATACAAGTGTAATGTCTGCGTATCTTATGGGACTGGAGGCAGTTCCGGTTCAGGTGGAGGTGGACGTCAGCGACGGCCTGCCGGGATTTTATATGGTGGGGTATGTGAGTACCCAGGTGCGGGAGACCTGCAGCCGGGTCCGCACGGCCCTGAGAAATGAGCGGGTGACCATCCCGCCGAAAAAAATAACGGTCAATTTGTCCCCCGGAGATCTGCCCAAGTCGGGGACGGGCTTCGATCTTCCGGTGGCCGCCGGAATTCTGGAGGCATTGGGAAGGCTGCCTGCCGGGGGACTGAAGGATATTCTGGTGGCCGGGGAGCTGGGACTGGACGGGAAAATTCATGGCATCCGGGGCGTATTTTCCATGGTATGGCAGGCTGCCCGGTCAGGCTGCAGAGCCTGTGTGGTGCCCAAAGAGAATCTGAGGGAGGCCCAGGCGGTGGGATTTCCCGTGCTGGGGGCGGAAACCCTGGAGGAATTTGCCAAAGTGGTGCGGCGGGGGGAATGGAAGACAGAGACGCCACATATACAGATAACAGAAAGCGGACCGCCGGACGGCCCCGATTTCGGTGATGTGCTGGGGCAGGAAGGAGCCAGGCGGGCAGCGCTTCTGGCCGCGGCCGGTTTCCACAATCTGCTTCTGACCGGGCCGCCGGGTTCCGGAAAGAGCATGATCGCCCGGCGGATGCCGGGGATCCTTCCGCCCCTGTCCCGGCCGGAGGCTCTGGAACTGACCAGAATCTACAGCGCCGCCGGCATGCTTTCCGGGGAGGATCCGCTGATGGTGCGGCGGCCCTTCCGTGCCCCGCACCATACCATCTCGCCCCAGGCGCTGGCAGGAGGCGGCAGGATTCCTGTGCCGGGGGAAATCACCCTGGCCCACCGGGGTGTGCTGTTTCTGGATGAATTTCCGGAGATGGATCGGAGAAGTCTTCAGCTTCTGCGGCAGCCGCTGGAGGAGAGGGAGATATGGATTTCCAGAACGGGCGGAAGGTTCTGCTTTCCCGCCGCTTTTCTTCTGGTGGCGGCCATGAATCCCTGCCCCTGCGGACAGTATCCGGGACAGAAATGTGTCTGCACGCCGGCGGAAATCGCCCGGTATCAGGGGAAAATAAGCCGGCCGCTGCTGGACAGGATGGATCTGTGCGCGGCCACGGAAAATCCCACCTACAGGGAAATCCGGGGCGGCATGGACAGCCGGGGAATGGACTCCGCAGCCATGGGAAAACTGGTGAGAGGCGCCTGGGAAATTCAGCGGGAACGATACCGGCAGGAGCCGTTTTCTTTCAACGGGGAAATCCCGGCGGAAAAAATCCGGCAGTACTGCCGCACCGACGCGGGGGCGGAACGGCTTCTGGAAGCGTCCTTTGACAAAATGGAACTGGGAGGCCGGGGCTGCCACCGGATTCTCAGGACGGCCAGAACATCAGCGGATCTGGAGGGAAGCAGCCTGATACGGGAACACCACATGGCCGAGGCCATCAATTACCGGATGCTGACAAAAGGGAATGGAGGGATGCGGATATGACGGAACAGATGAAATGCTGCAGACTGGAAGATTCCGCATATCCCCGGCGGCTTCAGCCCCTGGAAGATAAGCCCCGCCTGCTGTATGGCTACGGCAGGCTGCCCAAGGAGCACCTGCCCTCGCTGGCGGTGGTGGGCGCCAGAAACTGCAGTGTCTATGGAAGAAATATGGCGTACGAATTTTCCCGCGTGCTGGGCGGTATGGGGATTCAGATAGTGAGCGGCATGGCGGCCGGCGTGGATTCGGCGGCCCATGAGGGCGCTCTGGCAGCGGGGGCGGATACCTTTGCCGTACTGGGATGCGGGGCGGATGTGTGCTATCCCGCCTCCGCCCGGCGGCTGTATGAACGGCTGAAGCAGGCAGGCGGGGTCTGGTCGGAATTTCCTCCGAAAGATCCGCCGCTGGCTTGGCATTTTCCCAGAAGAAACCGGCTGATCAGCGGGCTGGCGGACGCGGTGCTGGTGGTGGAAGCCAGGCAGAAGAGCGGGTCGCTGATCACTGTGGACTGTGCCCTGGAACAGGGGCGGACGGTTTTTGCCGTCCCCGGCAGAGTGGGAGATGCGCTCAGCGAGGGATGCAACCGGCTGATTGCCCAGGGAGCTTCTGTTGCCTGGAGCCCCCAGGCCATTCTGGATGAGATGGGATGGAACGGGAAAATTCCACAAAAAACCAGGACGGTTGGTGAAAATCCGGGATTAGGACTTGCAACTGCCGATAAATTGGTGTATAGTTGTCTCGATTTGGACCCAAAAACCTTGAGCCAGATACAGCAGGAAACCGGACTTCCCATAGGGGAGCTTGCGGCGGCGCTCCTGCGGCTGCAGCTTATGGGAGCGGCAGAGGAGATCTGGAAGAACACATATGTGAAAGGTACAAATCGGGTGTGTCCGGAAGCGTCCGGACCGGAGCATGAAAAAAATAAAAATGGAAAGCATAGAAGCAAGTGAGAAGCTGCGGGTACGGAGATGCGCATCCGGCCGGCAGCGGACAGGAGGAAAACAGTGGCAAAGAATCTTGTGATTGTTGAGTCCCCGGCAAAGGTGAAAACGGTAAAAAAATTTCTGGGAAACAACTACGAAGTGGCAGCTTCCAACGGTCATGTGCGGGACATGCCGAAAAGTCAGCTGGGCTTTGACGTGGAAAACGATTACGAGCCGAAATATATTACAATCAGAGGAAAGGGAGAGCTTCTGGCCGGCCTCAGGAAGTCAGCGAAAAAGGCGGATAAGGTATACCTGGCCACCGACCCTGACCGGGAGGGAGAAGCCATCGCCTGGCATCTGTCCAAGGCCCTGAATCTGGATGAAAAGAAGATGCGCCGGATTACCTTCAACGAGATCACCAAATCCGCGGTGAAGGAGTCCATCAAGCACGCCAGAGAGATTGACATGAATCTGGTGAACGAGCAGCAGGCCAGAAGAATGTTGGACCGGATGGTGGGCTACCGGATCAGCCCCCTTCTGTGGAAGAAGATTAAAAGGGGCCTGAGCGCCGGACGGGTACAGTCTGTGGCCCTGCGGATTATCGGAGACCGGGAGGATGAGATCAATGCCTTTATTCCGGAAGAATACTGGACATTGGAGGCGGATTTTAAGATTCCGGGAGAGAAAAAACCGCTGACGGCAAAGTTTTACGGAAAAGAAAAACAGAAAATGGCTATTTCCTCCAGGGAGGAGCTGGATCAGATTCTCAAAGAACTGGACGGCGTTTCGTACCAGGTGGCGGATGTGAAGCGGGGAGAGCGGACCAAGAAGGCGCCGCTGCCCTTCACCACCAGTACCCTGCAGCAGGAGGCCGCGAAAAATCTGAATTTTTCCACCCAGAAGACCATGCGGCTGGCACAACAGCTGTATGAGGGCGTGGATATCAAAGGAAACGGCACGGTGGGTCTGATCTCCTATCTGCGTACGGATTCCACGAGAATTTCCGAGGAGGCGGACGCCATGGCCAGAGAGTTTATCGGGAAACAGTACGGAGACACCTACCTGGCGGACGGCAGCGAGAAAAAACAGGATGGAAGAAAGGTGCAGGATGCCCACGAGGCCATCCGCCCCACGGATGTGAACCGGACGCCGGCTGCCATGAAGGAGTCCCTTTCCAGGGATCAGTTCCGCCTTTATCAGCTGATCTGGAAGCGGTTTGTGGCCAGCCGGATGAAACCGGCGCTTTATGAGACCACTTCTGTGAAGATCAGCGGCGGCCCGTATCTCTTTACCGTGGCTGCTTCCAAGCTGGCCTTCGACGGATTTCTCTCGGTATATGCGGTGGATGACGAGGAAAAGAGTCAGGGAATTACGCTGGTGCGCGGCATCGACCAGGATACGCAGCTGAATTTTGCCGGCTTTGACAGCCAGCAGCATTTCACACAGCCGCCGCCCCACTACACGGAGGCTTCCCTGGTGAAAACGCTGGAGGAGCTGGGCATCGGACGTCCTAGTACCTACGCGCCCACCATCACCACCATCATGGCCCGCCATTATGTGGTGAAGGAACAGAAAAATCTGTATATGACTGAACTGGGCGAAGTGGTGAATCAGATGATGAAAAAAGCCTTCCCCAGCATTGTGGATGTGAACTTTACGGCCAACCTGGAGGACCTTCTGGATAAGGTTGGCGACGGCACCGTGGACTGGAAGGTGATTGTCCGCAACTTCTATCCGGATCTGGAGGAAGCTGTGGAGGAAGCGGAAAAGCAGCTGGAACAGGTGAAGATCGAGGATGAGGTCACAGATGTGATCTGTGAAAACTGCGGCCGCCACATGGTAATCAAGTACGGTCCCCATGGAAGATTCCTGGCCTGCCCGGGCTTCCCGAAATGTCGGAACACCAAACCGTATCTGGAGAAGATCGGTGTAAAATGTCCCAAGTGCGGCGGGGAGATTGTGGAGAAAAAGACGAAAAAAGGCCGCCGCTATTACGGATGTGAGAACAATCCCCAGTGCGATTTCATGTCCTGGCCCAGGCCGGTGGAAAAGAAATGCCCCAACTGCGGCGGCTATATGGTGGAAAAAGGCAGCAAGCTGGTGTGCGCTGATGAGCATTGCGGATATGTGGAGTCAAAGAAATCCGCTGCAGACCGGTGATTATAAAAGGTTTTTCGATGAAAGGGCAGTCCTTGTGAGGGGCTGCTCTTTTCTGTGAAAAAAGAGAGCCTGTTTTCAATCTGATGAAAGTTTAGCGATATCTTTATAAAAATAAATAGTCAGAAAACATGCAAAAATCAAGAAAATAGTGTTGCCATTGCTTGGTTTACATGCTACAATGATTATAAAGTATTATAGTGTGGGAAAATACTTAATAGATCAGAAAGGAGCATGAAATGAGCGTACAGTTACTGGATAAAACCAGAAAAATCAACAAACTGTTACATAATAACAGTTCAACGAAAGTAGTATTTAACGATATCTGCAAAGTGATGATGGAGACGCTGGATTCCAATATTCTGGTGATCAGTAAGAAAGGAAAGGTTCTGGGCGTAAGTCTCTGCCCCGGAGTAGAAGAAATCACGGAGTTGATTGAAGATAAGGTAGGAAGTCATGTGGATCCTCTGCTGAATGACAGATTTCTCAGTGTGCTGTCCACAAAGGAGAATGTGAATCTCCAGACACTGGGCTTTGAGGGGGAGCAGATCACCCGCTACAGAGCCATTATCAATCCCATCGATATCGCCGGGGAACGGCTGGGAACCGTATTTATGTACCGCAGCGGCGAACAGTATGATATCGAGGATATCATTGTCAGCGAGTACGGTACCACGGTGGTGGGCCTGGAAATGATGCGCTCCGTCAACGAGGAAAATGCTGAGGAAGCCAGAAAGATCCAGGTGGTAAAATCCGCCTTCAGCACCCTTTCCTTCTCAGAACTGGAAGCCATTATCCACATTTTCGACGAACTGGACGGGGATGAGGGTATCCTGGTAGCCAGCAAGATTGCCGACCGGGTGGGCATCACCAGATCTGTGATTGTCAACGCCTTGCGCAAATTTGAAAGCGCCGGCGTCATCGAGTCCAGATCCAGCGGCATGAAAGGAACTTATATCAAAGTACTCAACGAAGTGATTTTCGACGAGCTGGAAGAACTGAAGGCCAGAAAAAATCTTAAAAGCGCCGACAAAGAGTCATAACAAATTAAGAAACGAGCAGTGAACTGCCGTCCTTCCGCGAATGCAGCACCCGCGGACAGGGCGGCTTTTTTGCGCGAAGGCACAAGGCGAACGGAGGCGCTTGCGCATCCACTCGCCGCCGCCCGCGAGCCGTCAGGCGTGCGCGAAGGCACAAGGCGAACGGAGGCGCTTGCGCGTCCACTCGCCGCCGCCCGATCGCCGTATTTCTTCTGCTGAGTGTCAAAACATATCCGAAAATGTCGACAGAAAAATAAAAAAGTGAGAAAACAAAAGAAAAATAGAGTATAAAAGAGGTTTTACCATAATATCCCTTAATTGACCAAAAAAACAGATGTTGCGAAATTGCATGGAAATTACTAATATTAAGACGATCGGTAGCACTCGACCAGATCGAGTGCTAATAAAAACGGAATTTTAAAAGGAGGCAATAGATATGAAGTTAGTACCATTGGGAGACAGAGTTGTTCTGAAACAGTTAGTTGCCGAAGAGACCACAAAATCCGGTATCGTACTTCCGGGCCAGGCGCAGGAAAAACCGCAGCAGGCAGAGGTTGTCGCTGTGGGACCGGGCGGAATGGTTGACGGCAAGGAAGTAAAGATGGAAGTTGCCGTGGGTGATCAGGTCATCTACTCCAAATATGCCGGAACCGAAGTAAAGCTGGAGGATGAGGAGTACATCATCGTAAAACAGAATGACATTCTGGCAGTGGTAAAATAAACAGCAGGAATTGATTAACAGCCCGGAGGACATTTGCGGATGTCCGAAGGTTTTTGAAATTTGTGAATCAGACTAGGAGGAATCAGAAATGGCAAAACAGATCAAATTTGGTGCGGATGCCAGAGCAGCCCTGGAAAAAGGTGTAAATCAGCTGGCTGACACCGTAAGAGTAACCCTGGGACCGAAAGGAAGAAATGTAGTTCTGGAGAAATCCTTCGGAGCGCCCCTTATCACCAACGATGGTGTGACCATCGCCAAAGAGATCGAGCTGGAAGACGGTTTTGAAAACATGGGCGCACAGCTCATCCGTGAGGTGGCTTCCAAGACCAACGATGTTGCCGGAGACGGTACCACCACAGCAACCGTTCTGGCACAGGCTATGGTAAACGAGGGTATGAAGAACCTGGCAGCAGGCGCTAACCCGGTGGACCTGAGAAAAGGTATGAAAAAAGCCACTGACAAAGCAGTGGAAGTTATCGCTTCCATGAGCAAGGCAGTAGAAGGAAAAGAGCAGATTGCGAGAGTAGCTGCCGTTTCTTCCGGAGACGATGAGGTTGGACAGCTGGTGGCTGACGCCATGGATAAAGTATCCAAAGATGGCGTAATCACCATCGAAGAGTCCAAGACCATGAAGACAGAACTGGATCTGGTAGAAGGTATGCAGTTCGACAGAGGATATATCTCCGCGTACATGGCCACCGATATGGATAAGATGGAGGCGGTTCTGGAGAATCCATACATCCTGATCACTGACAAAAAGATTTCCAATATTCAGGACATTCTGCCGCTGCTGGAGCAGATCGTACAGTCCGGTTCCAAGCTGCTGATTATTGCTGAGGATGTGGAAGGCGAGGCCCTGACCACTCTGATTGTAAACAAACTGAGAGGAACTTTCTCCGTGGCAGCTGTAAAAGCACCGGGATATGGCGACAGAAGAAAAGAAATGCTGCAGGATATCGCTATTCTGACCGGCGGACAGGTGATTTCCGATGAGCTGGGTCTGGATCTGAAAGAGACACAGATGGATCAGCTGGGCCGTGCGAAATCTGTAAAAATTCAGAAAGAGAATACCGTTATCGTGGACGGCGAAGGAGATAAAGAAGCGATTCAGGCCAGAATCAGCCAGATCAAAGCTCAGATCGAGGAGACCACCTCTGATTTCGACCGCGAGAAACTGCAGGAGAGACTGGCAAAACTGGCCGGCGGTGTTGCAGTTATCCGCGTAGGCGCTGCCACTGAGACCGAGATGAAAGAAGCAAAACTCCGTATGGAGGATGCTCTGGCAGCCACCAAGGCAGCTGTGGAAGAAGGAATCATCGCCGGAGGCGGATCTGCTTATATCCACGCAACCAAAGAACTGCAGAGCCTGGTAGACAGCCTGGAAGGCGACGTGAAGACAGGAGCGAAGATCATCATGAAAGCTCTGGAAGCACCCCTGTACCACATCGTAGCCAACGCAGGACTGGAAGGCTCCGTAATCATCAACAAAGTAAAAGAGTCCGAAGCAGGCATCGGTTTCGACGCTTACAATGAGGAGTATGTGGATATGGTAAAAGCAGGAATCCTGGATCCCGCCAAGGTAACCAGAAGCGCCCTGCAGAACGCCACCAGCGTAGCCTCCACTCTGCTGACCACCGAGTCCGTTGTGTCCATCATCAAAGAGGAGAATCCTGCCCCCGCCGCCAACCCCAACATGGGCATGATGTAATCCATCGGAAGAAAAATGAGCGCGAACGAAGTGAGCATTCATTTTTACCCGATGGATTAGCGAAGGCGCGAAGCGCCTGAGCTCCCCCTGCGCAAGCAGGGGGGGAATCGGAAGAAAAATGAGCGCGAGCAAAGCGAGCATTCATTTTTACCCGATGTGTTAGCGAAGGCGCGAAGCGCCTGAGCTCCCCTGCGCAAGCAGGGGGGAATCGGAAGAAAAATGAGCGCGAGCAAAACTTCATAATTTTTTCATAATAAACAGGAGCCAATCCGATAGACGTTGGCTCCTGTTTGTGCTAGAATAGGAATAGCTTTTGGAAAGGACGAACAGAGAAATCATATGGCGGAAAAAAGGTACGAGAGCGATTTGACCGGAAAGGAAAAACGGCATCTGGAGTGGGAAAAGATCAAGGGTATGACCTGGAAGCAGAGGATCGGACATATTTGGACCTATTATAAGATCCATATGGCCGTTCTGATCGGCGTCCTGCTGGTGATCGGGGTGATCGGACAGATCATATACAATTCCCGGTTTGAGACTGTTTTTCAGGCGGCCATCCTTAACGGGGGGACGGGAGATGCTGAGTCCATGACTGAAGATTTTAAGGAGTATCTGGGGGACGGGGACAAGTATCATGAAATCGTTCTGGACAGCTCCATGTATTTTGTCGGTGATGAGTCGGCGGATATGACTTCCGTGATGAAGCTGACTACACTGATCGGAGCGCAGGAGCTGGATGCCATAGTCTGTGAACAGTCACAGTATGACAAATATGTGGATCTGGATGCGTTCGTTCCCATGGATGAGCTTCTGACCGAGGAGCAGATGCAGGAGTACGGAGATGATGTGCTGGAGTACGCGATCCGTGTGGATGGAAGCGAAAAGCTGAAAGAATTTGGGCTGGATGTGAATCAGCCTGCGTATCTTGCGGTGTTTGTCAACGCGGAACATCAGGATAACGCAAAAGAATTTATTAGGTACTTGAAGGAGGACGAAAATGAGTGATTTGTATCTGGAGGAGATGGTCAAAAGGAGGTGGACGGCAAAAGACAAGGCGATCCGTATGATTCTGATGGTTCTGACCGTGCTTTTGATTATTGGCGCCTTTTTTGTTCACTATATTCTTGTGTTCCCGGCGATTGCCATCTGCGTGGCGGATATCTTTATATTTCCCCGGTTTAATGTGGAGTGGGAATATCAGTATGTAAACGGCGAACTGGATGTGGACCGTATCATCAATAAGGCCAAAAGAAAGCGTAAAGGCAGCTTCGATTTGGATAACGTGGAGATTCTGGCTCCGGCTTCTTCACATCGCCTTGACTACTATAACAATAATCAGCAGATGAAGGATTTTAACTATACATCCAACGATCCGGATCGGGTGAAGATGGTATACGCCATGATTGTCTCCGATGAGGGAACGCTGAAAAGAATTCTTTTTGAGCCGTCCGCCCAGATGATCAGGGATATGCGGGCGAGAGCTCCCAGAAAGGTCTTTGAGGACTGAACTGGTTCCTGAAAATTTCCGTGACAGGGGATGGAGGTGGCCGTTGGGCATTCCGCGGATCCGCGAAGCGGGTCTTCGATTGTTGACAGTCTTGTCTTTTTTTGTTAGACTATGGGTTAACAAAAAAATAATGAGTTAGACGAAAGGAGAAAGAGATGGGTACAATTATTGGCGAAGGGATTACTTTTGACGATGTGCTGCTGGTACCTCAGTATTCCGAGGTGACTCCTAATATGGTTAATCTGTCGACACAGCTGACCAAAAAAGTAAAGCTGAACATTCCGATGATGAGTGCCGGCATGGATACCGTTACGGAGCACCGCATGGCCATTGCCATGGCAAGACAGGGAGGTATTGGAATTATCCACAAAAATATGTCCATCGAGGCACAGGCTGACGAGGTGGACAAGGTAAAGCGCTCTGAGAACGGAGTTATCACAGACCCATTTTTCTTATCTCCGGAGCATACCCTGGAAGACGCCAACAATCTGATGGCGAAATTCCGGATTTCCGGTGTCCCCATCACTGAGGGAAAGAAGCTGGTGGGAATTATCACCAACCGTGACCTGAAGTTTGAAGAGGATTTTTCCAAAAAAATCAAAGATTCCATGACATCGGAAGGGTTGATTACGGCAAGAGAGGGCATCACCCTGGAGGAAGCCAAGAAGATTCTGGCGAAAGCAAGAAAAGAAAAACTTCCGATTGTGGATGAAGACTTTAACCTGAAAGGCCTGATCACCATCAAGGATATTGAGAAGCAGATCAAATATCCCTATTCCGCCAAGGATGAGAAGGGAAGACTGCTCTGCGGAGCCGCAGTGGGAATTACAGCCAATGTGATGGAACGGGTTGCCGCCCTGGTGAAGGCCCATGTGGATGTGATTGTAATTGATTCCGCTCATGGTCATTCAGCCAATATCTTCCGCACGCTGAGACAGATCAAGGAGGCATATCCGGATCTGCAGGTGATCGCGGGTAATGTGGCTACCGCGGAGGCTACCAGAGATCTGATTGAAGCGGGAGCAGACGCAGTGAAAGTGGGTATCGGACCCGGATCTATCTGTACCACACGTGTGGTTGCCGGTATCGGCGTGCCGCAGATAACCGCTATCATGAATTGCTATGAGGCGGCCAAACCCTACGGCGTTCCGATTATCGCGGACGGCGGAATCAAATATTCCGGAGACATGACCAAGGCGATTGCAGCCGGAGCCAATGTCTGCATGATGGGAAGCATTTTCGCGGGATGTGATGAGAGCCCGGGAACCTTTGAACTTTTCCAGGGAAGAAAATATAAAGTATATCGCGGCATGGGTTCCATTGCGGCCATGGAGAACGGAAGCAAGGACCGTTATTTCCAGACCGACGCTAAGAAACTGGTGCCGGAAGGCGTGGAAGGCCGTGTGGCTTATAAGGGGCTTGTGGAGGATACAGTTTTCCAGCTGGTTGGAGGACTTCGTTCCGGTATGGGCTATTGTGGAGCAAAAGATATTGAGACACTGAAGGAAACCGGAAAATTTGTGAAGATTACCGCGGCATCTCTGAAGGAGTCCCATCCCCACGATATTCATATCACCAAAGAAGCGCCGAACTACAGCGTGGACGAATAAGAATGCGGGACAGCCCTGAAAAAGGGGCTGTCCTGTTTTGTTATACAGAGACTCTATCCGCTGTTCGGATTTGACGGGCGGCGAGAAGGGTAGGGGAAAAGTACAGGAGAGAACATGCAGGAGGGCTTCATACCGTCCTGCCAAGGGAGAATGTTACCATGGGGAGAAACGATTACAGCAGGGGGAGAAGAATGACAAGGAGGCAGCGGCAGAAGCAGCTGATACGCCGGGCATTTCTGGCGCTGGGAATCGGCGGCGTGGGACTGGTGCTGGTGATTTTTGCCTGCAGCCGGCTGTTTCTGGGAGGCCGGTCCGACAGCGGGGAAGGTCAGGAGCAGATGACAGAGGAAGATTGGATTGGCGCGCCTGAACTGGATGTGGAACTTCTGGATGTGAATGAATATTCCCGTCCGGGTACGCCGCTGGAGCAGATTAACGGCATCGTTGTCCACTATACGGCCAATCCGGGCAGCAGCGCCATGGCCAACCGGGATTATTTCCAGGGACTGAAGGACGCGCATACCACAAAGGCCAGCAGCCATTTTATTGTGGGGCTGGACGGTGAGATCGTTCAGTGTATTCCCAGTACGGAGATTTCCTACGCATCGAATAACCGGAATGGGGATACATTATCTATAGAGTGCTGCCATCCGGACGATACAGGACAGTTTAATGACAGTACCTATCAGTCCCTGGTACAGCTGACAGGCTGGCTCTGCAGCCGGTTTGGCCTCAGCAGCCAGGATGTGATCCGCCACTATGATGTGACGGGGAAAATCTGTCCCAAATATTTTGTAGATCACGAGGACGCCTGGGAAACATTCCGGCAGGATGTGGAGGCGGAGATTGCGGAAATTAACGCGATGAAGGCATAGATCAGGCCGGCGGCATACGGACGCTTTCGGAGCAGAAGACACAAGAAAAGGAACGACGGAAACATTTCCGGCGGAAAGGAGTTTATATGGGAGCAAGAAAACGTGAGGAACAGAATCCGGCCGACTGCTGGGCGCTGGAGGATCTGTTTGCGTCAGATGAACAGTGGGAGAAGGCTGTGGAAGAATTTCCGGAAAAGATGAGACATTTTTCCGGTTTCGCCGGCCATCTGGGAGAGGATGGAGAGACGCTTCTGAAGGCAATGCAGACATTGGACGATCTGAACTGTGCATTTGAACGGATTTATGTATATGCCAATCAGAAATATCATCAGGATACAGGAAACGGGAAGTATCAGGAAATGGCGGCCCGGACTGCCCGCATGTCGGCACAGCTGGAGCATGCGGCCGCTTTTGTGGAGCCGGAGCTGCTGGCGGTTCCCTCCGGGCGGCTGGAGACATTTTTTGCCGAAGAAGCCGGACTGGAGGCTTACCGCAGAAAAATCGGGGAAAGTCTGAGAATGAAGGCGCATATACTGTCAGAGGAGCTGGAGCGTGTGCTTGCCATGACGGGAGAAATGGCCCGGACGCCGGAAAACGTATTTTCCATGTTTCAGAATGCGGATCTGAAGTTCGGCGAGCTGACTGTGGACGGAAACAAGGAGGTACTGACCCAGGGAAATTACGTACGATTCCTGGAAAATGAGGACCGGCAGGTGAGAAAACAGGCCTTCCGGATGTTTCTGGGAAGATACCGGGAATTTCAGAATACGCTGGCAGCTGTGTACGGAGGAAATCTGGCAGGGGATATCTTTTCTTCCAGAATGAGAAAATATCCGTCCTGTCTGGAAATGGCGCTGGACGGAGGCAATATCCCCACCAGCGTATACACACAGCTGATCGAGGCGGTTCATGACCATCTGGATCTGATGTACCGCTATGTGCGTCTCAGAAAACGGGCGCTGAAGGTGGATGAGCTTCACATGTACGACGTCTATGTTCCGCTGGCCAAACCCACCAGCCAGAATATTCCCTTTTCTGAGGCAAAGGAGATCGTGAAGGAAGGACTGGCCATTCTGGGAGACGATTATGTGAAGCTTCTGGAGGAGGGATTTTCCAACCGCTGGATTGATGTCTATGAAAACGAAGGGAAACGGGGAGGAGCGTATTCCTGGGGAGCTTATGGGACGCATCCTTATGTACTACTGAATTATCAGGAAAATCTGAACAATGTGTTCACGCTGGCTCATGAAATGGGACATGCGCTTCACAGCTACTACTCCGATCATCACCAGCCCTACACCTATGCGGGATACCGGATTTTTGTGGCGGAGGTGGCATCTACCTGCAATGAGGCTCTGCTGATTCACCACCTTCTCGATAAAGCATCCGGGAGAGAAGAAAAGGCTTATCTGATTAATTATTTCCTGGATCAGTTTAAGGGAACCATTTACCGGCAGACCATGTTCGCGGAATTTGAGCTGCTGGCGCATCAGAAGGCGGAGCGGGGGGAAGGCATCACTGCCCAGGGGCTCAGTGAGATGTACTATACACTGAATAAGAAATATTTCGGCGAGGATATGGTAAGCGATCCGGAAATCGCACTGGAATGGGCCAGAATACCCCATTTCTATACGCCGTTCTATGTGTACCAGTATGCCACAGGATTCGCGGCGGCAATCGCCATCAGCAGCAGGATACTTTCCGGCGAACCGGGGGCTGTGGAGGATTATAAAAAGTTCCTTTCGGGAGGAAGCTCTATGGATTGCATCGACCTTCTGAAACTGGCAGGCGTAGATATGACCAGCAAGGAGCCGGTGGACCGGGCACTGGAGGTTTTCGGAGAATATCTGGACAAGCTGGAAATGCTGATGGACGAGAGCGAAGCGTAAGTGATGGTCAACGCTGCGGCAGCCGGAAGGCGGAGGCCCTGGCTGCCGCAAAAAATGAGAAAAAACTTCAGGAAGCCATTGCAATTATGGAAAAGCATGTTACAATAGTATTACGAAAAAGTTAAAGGTGATAACATGAATATATATGAAGCAATCTTTGTCAGGCGTTCCGTAAAAAATTATCTGCCGGATGGCCTCAGCCCTCAGACACTGCAGGACATTTTGGATGAATACGATGATGTAAAAGGGCTGTTTGGGGGCATTGAGACAGAACTGGTGATTTTAGATAACCGGAAGGGGGAGTATCGTCTTCTGAGCCTTCTGGGAATCCGGGCTCCGTATTATCTGGCGATTTATTCGGAGGAGAAGGACCGGGCGGTGATGAATGCGGGATATCTGATGCAGCAGATGTCTCTGTATCTCTGTACCAGAGGTCTGGGCAGTTGTTTTGTGGGGAATCCCATGATGAAGAAAAAATATATGCGACGGGATGGCAAAAAACTGATGGCGGTACTTGCTTTTGGAAAGCCCAAGGGCAGCTGTGTGCGGAAACCGGTGGATGCCAGGCGGCTGAGTCTGTCAGAACTGTGCGTCTATAAGGAGATGCCCAGACAATGGATGAAGCAGCTGCTGGAAGCAGCCAGGATGTCTCCTTCTTATATGAACAGTCAGCCCTGGCGCTTTGTGGTTTTTGACAGCCGTATTCATATTTTTTCCAAGAAGCATGCCAGCGACCGGCTGGGCAGATATGACGAATTGAATTTTGGCATTATGTATGCCAATATGATGGTGGCGGCGGAGGAATTGTGGCTGGATGTGGACCTGATCCGTCTGGAGGAAATCAGCCAGAAAAATTTCCCCAACAGTCAGTATATGCTCAGTGCGATTCTGCGTCTTTGACCGGGAATCTGTGCTGCATCAGCGGCCAAGATGCAGATTCCCCGGACTGGCGGTAAAAATCCTGCAAAAAAAAGATAAATTGTTATTGACAGTCGCGGGAATATATAGTATAGTATCATTTGTTCGGAAGAACACGGTTGTGCACGAGTGGCTCAGTGGTGGAGTATCGCCTTGCCAAGGCGAGGGTCGCGGGTTCGAATCCCGTCTCGTGCTTAGTGCGAGAGAGGCTGTAGAAAATGAGAAATCATTTTTCTATAGCCCTTTTTTTATGCGTGGTGCACATAAAATTTCAAATATTTTACTTTAGAAAAAGCGCAAATAGCATACAGTTCTCCAGAGTCCACGACAATGTGCCGCAGGTGGAGAATCCTGCCTCGCAGGATTCTCCGGGCGAAATTTATCTGCTTTTCTCCATGGGAAGAAGCCGGAAGCTTTGTTCACCTTCATATTCAATGCGGGTTTTAAGAAATGCCTCCATGGCGGCAACGAGGGAGAGGGTATCCTCTGCGCCCCCCGTTTCGTAGGGAGAGTGCATGCCCAGAAGCGGTGCTCCGATATCCACGGAAGGAATTGAAATCTGCGACGCGGACAGATTTCCCAGGGTAGAGCCTCCCGGCACATCAGAATGATTGAAAAATACCTGAGTAGGAATTTGTTCCTGTCTGCAGATGGCCCGGAAAATAGCGCTGGAGATTCCGTCAGAGGTATATTTCTGGTTAGCGGCATATTTGATCATAACACCGCCGTTCAGATAAGGGTGGTTGCCGGGATCGGATTTTGCCGGGTAATTGGGATGGAGGGCATGGCCGTTGTCAGCGGATACCATGAAGCTGCGGGACAGTGCGCGCAGATACCCTTCTTCTGTGAGATTCAGGGACAGGCTGATTCGTCGCATCACATCCTTCAGGAAGGTGGAGCAGGCGCCCTGGCGGCTCTGGCTTCCCACCTCTTCGTTGTCAAACATCACTGCCATGGGAATCAGATCCGGATGTACCTGGCCGGAGATGGCCCTGAATGACGCGAAGGCGCACTGCAGATCATCCAGCCGGGGGGCGCCGATGAATTCCCGGGAAGCACCCCAGATACGCCCTTCCATCCGGTTGTACAGGAACAGATCCATGGTGAGGATAGCGCTTTCCGCAAGATTCAGGGAGGAAGCTGCCATGGCCCTCACCGAGACAGGAGGCTGGCAGCCGCCGATGAGTGGCAGCATATCCGTCTGAATACTGTATTTGTAGCCGTCATTGATACCGCGGTTCATGTGAATCGCCAGATTGACGATCATAGCCAGATCCTGATCCAGATTGACCAGGCGGCTTTCGATGTGTCCGTTTTCCTCTGTCAGCACCCGTCCGGCCAGCGACAGGGGGCGGTCAAACCATGGAGCCAGGATAGAACCGCCGTAGCGTTCCACATTCAGCCGGGTATACCGGTTTTCAACCGTCATTTCCCCGTTTTCCTTCAGTTTGAAGGACGGTGAGTCACTGTGGCTGGCAATAATATGAAAAGACGGATTTCCGGCATGAGCGGCTTCTGGAAGACAGAAAGCAGCCAGCGAAGACTGGTTTCTGGTGACGTAGTATCGTCCGCCGTATTCCAGCGCCCAGGCATCCTGTTCTCTCAGAGGCTGAAAACCGTGGCTTTCCAGCATGGAAGCGGCTGAAGCCACTGCATGGTACGGACTGGGGCTGTTTTGAATGAAAGTAAATAGTTCCTGATTGATTTGTGTAGTGTTCATAAGATTCCTTTCTCTGTCTGCCAGTTAATGTAAGGCCGAAAGGCCCGAAAAGGCTTGTTATGTCTATTATAGCAAAAGAAACAAAATCTTCAAGAAAGATAGACAATTCATACAAAACCGGATATAATACAGAATAGGAGACGGACGGATAAGGAGAGAGAAGATGACAGGTTCAATTTTTGACTGGGTGCTGGCGGCCGTTTTGGCTACTATCAGTGTCATTCTGCTCCTGGGCAAGGGAGAGTTTATTCTCAAAGCCATCAACGGAGGCAGAAGAAAGGAAAAACGCTGGGGGGATAAAGAGAAAAAAAGGTACAGCAGGGCCATGGGAGTGTTCGTGGGCGTGCTGGCCATTGATGAGGTGATTATTGCGCTGTATTCGGACAATCAGTGGATGATGCTGGTATGCCTGCTGATTGCTGTGGGTGCATTGGTGGGAATGGGAAAGTTCAGCAGGAACTATTCCCGGAAATAAGAGATCTGTGAGAGGGGACGGAGCCATCAGGCCGTCCTCTTTTCCAATTACACAGGAAACGGAGGATTCTTTGCTGTTTATGACAAAGGAGGATGTGATTTATGAGAGAACAGTATGAAAAACTGCGTTCCTATGGTGACGGACTGAAGCTGGAAGTGTTGACAGTGGTTCCGGAAGGAGAGATCCGGGGGATTTTTCAGATTCATCATGGAATGTCCGAGTATAAGGAGCGGTACCTGCCGTTTATGCGGTTTATGGCAAAACAGGGGTATGCGGCGGTGATTCATGACTGCCGCGGCCATGGAAAAAGCATACGCTCCCGGGAAGATCTGGGCTATATGTACGGACAGGGAGGAAAGGCTTTGGTAGAGGATACACACCGGATTCTCCAGGTGATGAAAGAAAGATGGCCGGGGGTGCCGGTGATCCTTCTGGGCCATAGTATGGGTTCTCTGGTGGTAAGGACCTTTCTGAAACAGTATGACAGGGAGATCGACCTTCTGGTGGTCTGCGGATCTCCCGGAAAAAATCCGCTGCTGGGGATGGGAAAGCTGCTGGCTTCGGCGGAAAAAATGCTCTATGGCCCCAGACATCGGGCGAAGCTGATCGAAGCTCTGTCCTTCGGCCCCTACGCCGGAAAATTTGCCGGTGAGAAAAGCAGGTTTTCCTGGTGCTGTTCTGATCCGGAGGTGGTGGCAGAGTATGACGCGTCACCCTTCTGCGGATTTACCTTTACGGTAGACGGGTATGAGGCACTGTTTTCTCTGATGGAGGAAACCTACTCCATGCGAGGCTGGAAATGCAAAAATCCGGACCTGCCGGTTCTTTTTGTGGCAGGCCGCGAGGATCCCTGTATTGGAGGCGTCAGAGGATTTGAGCAGGCAGTTTCCCATATGCGTTATGTAGGGTACCGGGATGTAAGCGCGAAGCTGTATGAGGGCATGCGCCATGAAATTTTGAATGAGAAAAAGAAGGAGCAGGTATATAAGGATATCCTCCGGTATGCAGAAGAAAAAATAAGACAAAAGTAAAATTTATGTAAAATAGAGAACTCCCTTAAAATCGGGCTTTTTCATGGCGCTTTACATAGATTTAACATTGGGCCGGATGAGAACTTTACAATGATTTCCTATAATAGTGAATCGAAAAACAGGAAAACACGCGAGAATAACAGAGGGAGGAGTAAATGGATATCTTTGGTATATTAAGCCTGATCGGCGGACTGGCATTTTTTCTGTATGGCATCCAGCTCATGGGAAGCAGTATTGAAAAAGTGTCAGGGGGACGGCTGGAGCGTCTGCTGGAAAAGCCTGCATCCAGTCCCGTCAGGGCCGCGCTTTTGGGAGCGGGTGTGGCGGGGCTGCTGCAGTCGTCCGCGGCTACTACCGTGATGGTTGTTGGATTTGTCAATTCGGGAATCATGAAGCTTACGCAGGCAGCGGGGATTATTATAGGAGCTAATGTGGGAACTACGGTGACCGCCTGGATTTTAAGTCTCTGCGGTCTGGAAGGAAGCAGCTTCTGGATTCGTATGTGCAGGCCTTCTGCCTTCGCGCCCGTTCTGGCGGCAGTGGGAGTGATCTGGCTGTTTTTTGTGAAAAACGAAAAGAAGAAGGATGCAGGGCTGATTCTGGTGGGATTTTCCATTATGCTTTCAGGTATGGGAGCCATGATCCAGGCAATGCGGCCGCTGGGAGAAGTCCCGGGCTTTCAGGGAATGTTACTGGCCTTTGCCACGCCTATTCTGGGAATCATTGCCGGAGCGGTTTTAACGGCGCTGCTGCAAAGTTCCACGGTTTCCGTGGGCCTCCTCCAGGCATTGTCTGTCACCGGCACGGTCACCTACGGCGCTGCCATTCCGATTATCCTGGGCGGAAATATCGGCACTTGTGTCTTTGCTATGTTTTCCGCCGCGGGGGCCAGCAAAAATGCAAAAAGAGCTGCAGTGATGCACCTGTATTTTAATCTGATTGGCGCAGTGGTTCTGCTGGGTGTTTTTTATCTGCTGAATTCTTTTTTGAACTTTTCTTTTCTCATGGCATCTGCCAGCCCCGTGGGGATTGCGGCGGCGCATACCCTGTTTAATCTGATTACGGCGGTTCTGATTCTGCCCTTTACCGGCGGATTGAAAAAACTGGCCTGTATGACGGTGCGGGACGGTGCCAGCGTGGAGCCCCGGCCGCTTCAGAAGGTTCAGATTGTGGACGAGCGTTTTCTTGGAGCTCCGGCTTTCGCCATTGAGCAGAGCCGGCAGGCGGCCATTCAGATGGCTAAGAGAGCCCGGGAAAATTTGTTTGAGGCTATGGATCTGGTGAGGGAATATTCCCCGGAAAAGATAAAAAGGATCGGCGAACTGGAGAGTGTGGTGGATCGTTATGAAGATGAATTGGGCAGCTTTCTCATAAAACTTGGAAGGAAAAACCTGACGGAGGGAGACAGCCACACCCTTTCCATACTGTCTCACTGTATCCGGGATTTTGAAAGAATTTCCGATCACGCATTTAATATTATGGAAACTGTTCAGCGGATGCATGATAACCATGTTAAATTTTCAGATAAAGCAGTGAGAGAGCTGGAAGTTCTGATGCGGGCGGTGCGGGATATCGCCGACAGCGCATTTGAGGTATTTTCTTCTCAGGATGCCAGACTTTCCCAGACCATAGAGCCGCTGGAAGAGGTGATCGATGAGCTGAAACGGGAATTGAACCGGCGGCATATCCGCCGTCTCCGGGAGGGAGAATGTACCATTGAACTGGGATTTTCCCTGGCGGATATCACCACCAGCCTGGAGCGGGTGGCGGATCACTGTTCCAATATTGCGGTCTGCATTTCCCAGGTAAAGGAGGATATGTACGATACGCATGAGTATCTGGATACCATGAAATATGAGGATGACGGTTTTTTCCGCGGACAGGTTTCTGAAATCCAGGAAAAATATATCCTTCCCTAAAGGATACCTTTATGGCCTCCGGCCTGTCAAAAGGAAATACCTTTATGGCCATCCGGCCAATAAGGAGGAATCCCTAATTATAGAAAACGCGAGGTGACACAAAATGATTTATTGTGTGGAAGATGAAAGAAATATCCGGGAGCTGTTGGTTTACACCCTGACGTCCACGGGATTTTCGGCGAAAGGACTGGAAAATGGGGAGCAGCTGTTCCGGGAATTGACCAGAGAACTGCCGGAGCTGATTTTGCTGGACATCATGCTTCCCGGAGAAGACGGGTATACGATTCTGGAAAAACTGAAACAGATGCCCTCCGCGAGAGATATTCCTGTGATTATGGTTACAGCCAAAAGCGCGGAATTTGACAAGGTAAAAGGGCTGGATGGAGGCGCGGATGATTATATCACCAAACCTTTCGGCATGATGGAATTCATTTCCAGAGTGAAGGCAGTTCTTCGCCGCAGGGCGCCTCAGACAGAGGACAGAGATCTGGTGCAGGGCAGTCTGCGTGTCTGTGTGGACCGGCATGAAGTGACGGAAAACGGAAGAAAGGTGGAGCTTACGCTGAAGGAGTTTGAGCTGCTGCGCTACTTGATGGAAAACAAGGGGATTGTGCTGACCAGAGATCAGCTGCTGACCAGAATCTGGGGCTATGATTTCGACGGAGAAACGCGGACGGTGGATGTGCATATCCGTACACTCCGCCAGAAACTGGGAGATGCAGGTTCCTTTATCGAGACGGTACGGGGTGTGGGTTATCGGATGGGAGATGAGGAATGAAACAGAAAATCCTGAATCAGGTGGGGGTACTGCTCACCTGCTCGATTCTCATTACTTTTCTGGCAGTCAGTCTGGTGATGTATAACCGGTTCAACGGATATATGATGCAGGGAGTGCGAAACGAAGCCGAGTATATCCGGATTGCGCTGGAAAATACTTCCCAGGACTATCTGACAGAAGGCGTAGGACAGCTGGCTTCCAGTCGGATTACTTTGATTGATAAAGACGGTACGGTACTTTTTGATTCGGCGGAAGATGCGGGTGATCTTGAGAATCATTCCGACCGACCGGAAATTGTGGATGCCATGGAAAAGGGACAGGGAGAAGCCATCCGTTATTCGGAGACACTGGCAGAGCAGACGTTTTATTATGCGGAGCAGCTGTCGGACGGAACGATCCTCCGGGTGGCCCGGACCACGGACTCCGTATTTATGACGCTGCAGTCCAGTATTACGCTGCTGGGGATTCTGGTAATCGGTATTGTGGTGGTGGCTTTTTTCGTAATCCAGCGGCAGACCACCAAGCTGATTGAGCCCATCAACCAGATGGATCTGGCACATCCGCTGCGCCATGTGGAGTATGAGGAACTGCGGCCTTTGCTGGTGAGAGTTCACGAGCAGAACCGGCAGATCGATCATCAGCTGCAGGAACTGAAGGCCAATCATGAAGAGTATCTGGCCATCACGGAAAATATGAAGGACGGGTTGGTGATCACCAACCAGACGGAGGTGCTGTCCATCAACAAGGCTGCCCAGCAGTTTTTTCATGTGCGGGCGGAGGACTGTGTGAACAAATCCATCAGCCGCGTCAGCCGGGACCGGGAAGTAAAGCGGGTGATGGAACAGGCTTTGCAGGGAGAGCACAGCGAAACAGTCATCGGGATGGGAAAGAGAAGCTATCAGGTGCTGGCGAATCCGGTGAAGATTTACGGAAAAACCCAGGGCGCTGTGATCCTGATCTGGGATGTGACGGAAAAAACGGAGGCGGAGCAGATGCGCCGGGAATTTTCCGCCAATGTTTCCCATGAACTGAAGACACCGCTGATGTCCATTTCCGGTTATGCGGAGCTGATTCAGAACGGGATGGTACAGCCCAAGGACATTTCGGAATTCGCTTCCAGGATACATCAGGAGGCCAGCCGCCTGACCAATCTGGTAGAGGATATTATTCAGCTGTCAAAGCTGGATGAAAAGAGCAGCGAGATGCCCTATGAGTGGGTAGATCTTCGGGATCTCACCAGAGATATTATGCAGACGCTGGAAAATGTGGCGAAAAAGAGAGGCGTTTCCATTGAGATGCAGGGAACCTGCGGGGAAGTGTACGGTGTGCGGCACATTCTGTATGAAATGCTTTATAACCTCACCGACAACGCCATCAAATATAATGTGGAGAATGGATGGATTCACATCCGGATGAGCCGGAAAAACGGCCGGAAACTTTGGGAGGTCAGCGACGGCGGAATCGGAATCGCAAAAGAAGATCAGGATCGGATTTTTGAACGGTTCTACAGAGTGGATAAAAGTCATTCCAGGGAAACGGGAGGTACGGGCCTGGGGCTTTCCATTGTAAAACATGGTGCCATGATGCACCAGGCGGAAATTCGTCTGGACAGTCAGCCGGGGAAAGGTACCAGCATTACGCTGGATTTTCCGGAACAGACGGAGGCAGCAGGCTGACAGCTGAGGCAGCGGGGAGGGGTGCTGTATATTCTTACGGATATGCGGCGCTCCTCCCTGCTGTTCATAAGAAGGTTTCCAATGTTCATGGCAGGATAAAATTTGCGGAGTGTACTTTCTCTTGCTTAGCCGCTGCCGAGTTTCCGGATCAGCACAGGCAGGGGCGGATGGTTGGGCCGGTTGAAGTAGGAACTGACGATTACCAGATATTTCCGGCAGTCCAGGCCCTTCAGAAGTTTCAGCAGGTCCTCTTTTTCCCGGAAACCGGTGTCCCCTCCGCTGTAAATGCAGAGACTCATAAGGCCATCCGGTTTCAGCAGTTTCAGGCCGGTAAGGACGGCAGGAATGCTGGTCTCGCTGCGGGTGGCCAGTGAATGGTCTCCGGAGGGAAGATAGCCGAAATTGAACATGATGCAGGAGACTGTTCCGCAGGCTGCATAGGCATCCATGCGGCTGTGGCTGTCCAGAATCAGACGGGTATTGTCCGGAGCGTTTTGGGAAAGCAGAAGTTTCCGGGTGGCGTTCAGAGCGGCCTGCTGAATATCAAAGGAAAGCACCTGGCCGGAGGGGCCGGCAAGGCGGCTGAGCAGCAGCGTGTCGTGGCCGTTTCCCATAGTGGCATCGATGCAGAGGTCGCCGGGAGAAACATGTTCCCGGACGAAGTGGCTGCACCATTCGGTAATCTGATATGTTTTCATTGGTATCCTTTCTGGTCAGATGTATTGTCCGGCGAAGGGAAAACAGATCTGAGCATGTTGCAAAACTGTAACAAAAATGTGGTTCTATTATAAAAAAATGAAAGAAAAAAGTAAACAAATACTTTGAGAAAATAAAGAACCGCCACTTGCGGAAAACAGGAAAAGCAGGTATCATTAAAGACAGAACAGATTGTGAGGCGTGATATGACACAGAGAAAAAAGTCTACAGGAGTGAAAAATATATCAAAGACACCTGCCCGCGGCGATGCGGCCAGGAAACGGAAAAAAAGTTACCGGCAGCGTGTGGTGGCGGTTCAGATCGCGGCCATCACGCTGGCAATTTTCTGCCTGCTGATTGTGGCGGCCGTATTGCTGACCCGGGCGCTGGCACCGCAGGGAGAAACAGGAGAGACCTCCGCGGATGTTCAGAATGAGCAGCCCCGGGATCCGGAGTCCGGGGAAGATACTTCCTCAGGGGGAGAGGATCCGGCAGAGGAAAGCGAAGCGCTGACACCGGTGGAGACGGTATCTCTGACCGTAAGCATGGTGGGCGACTGTACCATAGGAACCGATATCCAGTTTGATACCAGCAGAAATTTTAACGCATTTTACACCGTAAACGGACCTTCCTATTTCTTTGAAAATGTAAAATCCATACTGGAAACGGATGATCTGACTGTGGTGAATATGGAAGGAACGCTCACAGAGTCCGAAAACCGTCAGGACAAGACCTTCGCTTTTAAAGGAGATCCCTCCTTTGCGGAAGTGTTGACTGATGGCAGTGTGGAAGCGGCCAACCTGGCCAATAACCACAGCAAGGATTATGGGGAGGAAAGCTATACGGACACGATCCGGTATCTGGAGGATGCCGGAATCAGCACCTTTGGCTATGACCGGACTGCGGTGGTAGACGTGAAGGGGATCCAGGTGGGTCTGGTGGGAATTTACGAACTGGCAGACGGGATGGAGAGGGAATCTCAGGTTATTGAGAATATCAATGCCGTCAGAAACCAGGGGGCAGATCTGGTGATTGTCAGCTTCCACTGGGGACAGGAGAAGGAAACGTATCCTGATGATATCCAGAAAAGTCTGGCACATACTGCCGTGGACAACGGGGCAGATCTGGTGGTGGGACACCATCCCCATGTGCTGCAGGGCATAGAGAAATATAATGGAAAGAACATTGTCTATAGTCTGGGAAATTTTTGTTTCGGAGGAAACAGTAATCCTTCAGATAAGGATACCATGATTTTCCAGCAGACTTTTTCCTTTGAAAACGGGGAGTTGGTACAGGATGATGTCACCAATATCATTCCGTGTTCGCTGTCTTCCGTATCCAGTTACAATGACTACCGGCCCACTCCGCTGGAGGGCAGCGAAAAGGAGCGGGTGATGCAGAAAATCGAGGAATTGAGCAGCGGGATTTAATCCGCGGGAGAAAACAAGCTTATGAGCAAAGACGAATTTTTAAATACCCTGGCAAGACGGCTGGCACAAACATTGCCCCAGAGCCGTGTGACGGAACATGTGCGGTATTATGACCAGTATATAGAGGGCCAGAAGGCATCGGGCAAAACAGAAGCACAGGTTCTGGAGGAACTGGGGGATCCGCTTCTGATTGCCAGGACGATTATGGATACCACTCCGGAGGGAGCAGGCGGACAGATTTACGGGGAATCGGAAACTTACCGGGAGTCCTATGGGGAACCGGAGGAGAGCGACATGGGAAACCGGGGCTTTCATGCTTTCCACATTGACGCCAGGGCAGGATGTCTGATCGCGGCCATCGTATTTGTGCTGATTGCAGCGCTGATCTTATGGGTGGTGGGGTCGGTTCTCTCCCTGATTTTACCGGTACTGATTCCAGTATTGCTGGTGGTATACCTGCTGAACATTTTCCATAACCGAAGATAGAAAAGAGTTCCGGGAAATACGGAACTGCTATAAGAAAGACACAGAGCCCACTGCCGGAGATAACTCCGGCAGTATTTTTTTATTCATGACAAGGGAAAATTCGCAGAGCGTGTTTTCCCTTGTTTCATACGAAAGTATTTTTCCGGCCTTACAAAGAAGGATAGGGTCAAACGCGCGGAGGTCACAGGTTGAGAAATAAAACGTTAGGAATATGTAAATTAATGTTAAATCTATGTATAATCCATTGCAGGATCAGGGGAAATAGATTATAAAAAGAAAGAACAGGTTAATAATAGGTAAAAAGCAAGAAAACAAAGGAAATTACGGAGGGAATCTATGCAGATCACAGATTTTTTGAGTCTTCTGGGAGGACTCGGGCTGTTTCTGTACGGCATGCAGATGATGAGCGGAGGCCTGGAAGCAGCTGCGGGAAACAAGATGAAGAAAATTCTGGAAAAACTCACATCCAACAGATTTCTGGGGGTCCTGGTGGGAGCGGTCATAACGGCAGTCATCCAGTCATCCTCGGCTACCACGGTAATGGTGGTGGGATTTGTCAATTCCGGAATGATGACACTGCGGCAGGCGGTATGGATAATCATGGGCGCCAATATCGGCACCACCATTACAGGCCAGCTGATTGCTCTGGATGTGGGAGCGGTGGCGCCGCTGTTTGCCTTTCTGGGCGTGGCGATGGTAGTTTTTATTAAGAAAGAACGAGTTCACCATATCGGAACCATCATTGCAGGCCTGGGTATTCTTTTTATCGGTATGGAGATGATGAGCTCTTCCATGATGCCGCTGAGAGAATCGGAAGCATTTGTTTCTATGATGACGAGATTCTCTAATCCGGTGCTGGGAATTTTGGCCGGCGCTGTTTTCACGGCAATAATCCAGTCTTCCTCCGCTTCAGTGGGGATTCTTCAGGCGCTGGCATCCAGCGGCCTGATTACGCTGCCTAACGCGGTCTATGTGCTTTTCGGACAGAATATCGGAACCTGCATCACCGCGGTTCTCGCATCCATCGGCACCAGCAGAAATGCAAAGAGAACAACAGTGATCCATCTGATGTTCAATCTGATCGGAACGGTGATTTTTACGATTGTCTGCATGGTGACGCCGCTGACTGCTCTGGTGGAATCTTTTACCCCTGGCAAAGTGACAGCACAGATCGCCAATATGCATACGCTGTTTAATGTGGTCACTACGATTCTCCTTCTGCCTTTTGGCGTATCGTTGGCCAGACTGGCTGCCAGAATCCTTCCGGAACGGAAGGAGGAGGCCGACACCTCCATGCATCTGGAATTCCTGCACGCAGGGGAAAGCGGCAGAGAGACCGGCATTGGCCAGTCGGCCATCGCACTGGACGGGATTCAGAAAGAACTGCTGCGTATGATGAGTATGGCGGAGCAAAATGTGAAAGACAGCTTTGATGCGGTTCAGGACGGTACCACCCGCCTTCTGCGGACAGTGACGGAAAGGGAGGAATACATCGATTTCCTCAATAAAGAAATTTCCAAATATATCTCCGGTGTTCTGGCTAAGGAGACGAATCCCCAGACATCCCGACAGATCAGCGTTCTTTTTAAGGTCTGCGGAAATCTGGAGCGAATCGGCGATCATGCCATGAATATCTGTGAGTATACCCGGCTGATGGAAGAAAAGGGAATTTCTTTCTCTCAGGCAGCCAGGGAAGAGATACGGAGTATGCAGAAAATCAGCCTGGAAGCAATGGAAAATATGAAAGCGATCGGAGAAAGCGCAGGAAAGGATATCGGCGAGATCGAGCGGATGGAACAGAAAATTGACGATATGACCGAACAGTACCGCGCAAACCAGATGAACAGACTCCATGGAGGACAGTGTTCCGATGAAGCCTGCGTGCTGTATTCGGAAATGCTGACTGATTTTGAACGGATCGGTGATCACATTCTGAATATCGGACAGGAGATGGGCATGGGGAAGGTAAGCGCTTGAATTAGCTTGCGGATATTATAATGCGCCGCAAACTTTCCGGTGTTGCGGCAAAGTGAAACCCCGGCAGGAGGAGCTACGGAAGGTAATATGGCCGGAAGTTGATGCCCTGGGAGAACAGCAGGGCCGGGCAATACGGGCCAGATGCCAGGAAGGGAAAACATTATAAAACTGGATATTGTACGGCTGACAAGGGCATGTTAAGATGTGTTCATGGGAAACCAGAACACATAGAGGCGGCCTACCCTCCAATTTCGGAGGGGCTAACCCTCCAGACGAAAGAAAGGAGGGCGATGCCGATGGTTACATATTCGGACTTGATCCAGATAGGTATACTCATTGTATCCCTGATTGGTCTGTGTTATCAGATCTTCCGGGAAAAGAAATAGCCGCCACTATTCGCAGTAGTGACGGCTGGCTATAAATAGTCGCTAAACTATTGGGGTAGGCCATGTGTTTCTGGCTTCCCTTTTGTGTCTTAACTATAGCATATCTGGCGGCAGGATGCAAGAAGATGGGAAAAATTTTCTGCCTTCCCCTGCCGGTCACTCGTTATCCCGTTGCATGGTCTCTGTAACAGCATGAACAATAAAAGCATTGACACTTTCGTTGTGAGTATCTGCATGGGCCTTTATTTCCGGGCAAAGTGAAACCCCGGCAGGGGAGCTGCCGGGGTTTCGAGGGGAGTATAAATAATTAATAAGGGGTTATTAATTGTAAAAAAAATTTGTTGAAGGGTAAATTCTTTTTACAAGGATGATTATAATACAGATTGGTAAAAATTGCAACAGAGAAATGAATAAATGTAAATATTTTTGTAATACTAAGGATGTAAACCGCTTCCGGCAAATGGAGCGGGAAACGAATATGGAAATGCAGGAGGAAAATGAATCATGTCCAAGAATTACAGTAGTGAAAATAACACAAAGAATAAGATGAACAACCGGGCCAAAGACAGCAGTCATCAGAATGCATCCAGGAACAGCAGCCAGGCGGCAGAATCCGGAAGCAAAAACTGCAGAGATGCTTCTGAGAATAATATGGAGGACCGCTATTAACGGCGGGAAAAAACAGATACGAAAAAGAGGGTGTATGCATGTAGCATGCGCCCTCTTTTTCACCGGAAGCAGAGTATAGATTGCGGGGAACTGCCTGAACGGTTGGAAAAACACAGCATAAATTAAGAAAAAAGGGGATTGAGAAATTATGCAGATACGGTTATTTTCGGCCGGTGAGCTGGACGATCTGGCAGGACGGCCGGATGTGGTCCTGGTGGATGTGCGTTCCCGCCGGGAGTATGCCAGATCCCATATCCGTTCTGCGGTCAATATGCCCTGGGAGGAGGGGATTTCGGCGGACAGACTGCCGGCGGGAAAACTGGCGGTATGTTACTGTGAACACGGCTCCTCCAGCATGATGGCGGCCAGGGAATTGATTCGCCAGGGACGCAGGGCTGGTTCTGTGATCGGCGGAATTTCGGAATACCGGGGAAGGAATCTTGTGTTTTTCCATTAATCATAGTAGAATAAATTATCAGGCTGACAGAAAGCAGATATTTTGAAATTTCTGCCAGGGAATGCGGCGGAGGACGGGACGCAGTCCGGCGGCCGGATGGCGGGACCGTTGTGCCGGTCCGCCGTTACATACAGCCAATACAGACAGAGGAGAAAAGCTTATGAAATACATGATCGCGTCGGACATTCACGGATCGGCGTACTACTGTGAAAAAATGCTTGAGGCATTGGAAAAGGAAAAAGCGGACAGGCTGGTGCTTCTGGGGGATCTGCTCTATCATGGCCCCAGAAACGATCTGCCCAGGGAATACGCCCCCAAAAAGGTAATTGCCATGCTCAATGCCCAAAAGGACCGGATTTACAGCGTCAGAGGCAACTGTGACGCGGAGGTGGATCAGATGGTGCTGGAATTTCCTGTGCTGGCAGATTACTGTATTCTGGATGTGGACGGGATCCTGATTTACTGCAGCCACGGCCATGTGTACAATGAAGACCATCTTCCGCCCATGAGAAAGGGCGATGTATTTCTCCATGGACACACCCATGTGCTGAGGGCCCAGCGGCGGGAGAATTACACGATTCTCAACCCCGGCTCCGTGGCCCTGCCCAAGGAGGGAAATATCCCCACTTACGCGGTGCTGGAGGACGGCGTGTTCACCGTCCGGGGCTTTGAGGGACAGGTGGTAACAAGTCTCAGACTGCGGGAGGAATAATGGAAAAGACAGAATTGATTGCCCCCTGTCACTGGGGAATGGAAGCGGTCCTGAAACGGGAGATCACAGATCTGGGCTATGAAATCAGCCGGGTAGAGGACGGAAAGGTGACATTTTTCGGGGATGCCCGGGCGGTGGCGGACGCAAATATTTTTCTCAGGACAGCGGACCGGATCCTGTGGAAATTGGGAGAAATCCGGGCGGAGACTTTTGAGGAGTTGTTTGAGGGAACCAAAGCCATTCCCTGGGAGCGGTGGATTCCGGCCAACGGAAAATTCTGGGTGACCAAGGCCACCTCCGTCAAAAGCCGTCTGTTCAGCGCGCCGGATATTCAGTCCATCATGAAAAAAGCCATGGTGGAGCGGATGAAACAGCACTACGGGATTTCCTGGTTTCCGGAGGATGGGGCCAGTTATCCGGTGCAGGTGACCATTTTAAAGGATGTAGCCACCATCTGCCTGGACACCACCGGGGTGCCGCTTCATAAAAGAGGATATCGCAAAATGACGGTCAAGGCGCCGGTTTCGGAGACGCTTGCCGCCGGAATTCTGCTGTTGACGCCCTGGAGGCGGGACCGGATTCTGGTGGATCCCTTCTGCGGCAGCGGAACCTTTCCCATCGAAGCGGCTATGATCGGCGCCAATATGGCGCCGGGGATGAAACGTTCCTTTATGGCGCAGACCTGGAAGGAGCTGGTGCCGGCTTCCTGCTGGCGGCAGGCCTTTGAGGAGGCCCGGGATCTGGTGCAGCCGGAGGGAAAGATGGATATTCAGGGATACGATAGAGATCCCCTGGCCATAAAGGCGGCTCTGGAAAATTCCCGTGCTGCCGGGACTGACCGGTGGATTCATTTTCAGCAACGTCCCGTAAGCCAGCTGGCCCATTCGGGCAGGTACGGATTTCTGGTGACTAATCCTCCCTATGGAGAACGGCTGGAGGAGAAAGACGCGCTGCCCGGGCTGTACAGGCAGCTGGGAGAGCGTTTCGCGGCCCTGGATGGGTGGTCCCTGTATTTGCTCACCGCGTATGAGGATGCCGAGCGGTATATCGGACGGAAAGCAAATAAAAACAGGAAAATATACAATGGCATGCTTCGGACGTATCTGTACCAGTTTCTGGGCCCGAAGCCGCCGGGAAAAGGGAAGGAACAGAGACGATGAAAAAGGTGAATAGAATCCTGTTTGCCACGGGCAATCAGGGGAAGATGAAAGAGGTCAGGGAGATTCTGGCGGATCTGGGCGTGGAGGTGATCTCCATGCGGGAGGCCGGCGTTTCCGCTGAAATTGTGGAGGATGGAGAGACCTTTGAGGAAAATGCGGTTATTAAAGCCAGAACCATTATGGAACTCACCGGCGAGGTTACCCTGGCTGACGATTCCGGGCTGGAAATTGACGCGCTGGGCGGTGAACCGGGGTTGTATTCTGCCCGGTATATGGGGGAGGATACTTCCTATCACATCAAGAACAACGATCTGATCCGGCGGCTTTCCCAGGTGCCCCGCCAGCAGCGGACCGCCCGGTTTGTGTGCAGCATTGCCGCTGCGTTTCCCGATGGGGAGATTATCACCACGGACGGCGTGATCGAGGGGCTGATCGGCTATGAGGAGGCGGGGGAAAACGGCTTCGGCTACGACCCCATATTTGTGGTACCCCAGCTGGGTTGTACCACGGCACAGCTGAGTGATGAGCAGAAAAATGAAATCAGTCACAGAGGTAAAGCGCTGCGTAAGATGAAAGAAGAACTGCGAAAGAGGATGGAACTGTCATGAAAATTCTGGTGGTCAGCGATACACACGGTCATGAGAAAAACCTCATGACGGTGCTGAACCGGGTGCGTCCGGTAGACGCCCTGATTCACTGCGGCGATGTGGAGGGCGGAGAAGATTATATCCGGGCGGCGGCGGAATGTCCGGTGTATATGGTACGGGGAAATAACGATTATTTTTCCGATCTTCCCCGGGAGGAAGAGATTGTGCTGGGAGGCTACCGGATTTTTGTGACTCACGGCCATATGTACGGAGTCTCCATGAGTACGGATATGCTGAAGGGAGAGGCCAGAAGCCGTAATGCTCAGGTGGCCATGTTCGGGCACACCCACCGGCCCTGCCTGGAGATAGAGAGTGATCTGACCGTTCTGAATCCGGGAAGCTTGTCCTATCCGCGACAGGAGGGGAGAAAACCCAGCTTTCTGATTATGGAGATTGACCGGTATGGAGAGGCCCATTATACCATTAACTATTTGGAACGGTAAAGTGAAAGAAAAGCATATTATATAATTGCAATTTCAATGCTATACCTGGCGAAAAATATAAAAACACAAAATTAACAAAAAAATGAAAAAAGGTGTTGACTTTTGCATTTTTCTATAATATAATATGACACGTGCTGAATGAGAGCGCACAGCACGAGTCAATCGGGGTGTGGCTCAGCTTGGCTAGAGCGCCTGGTTTGGGACCAGGAGGTCGCAGGTTCGAATCCTGTCACCCCGATTCACCAGGTGTTAACATAAATCTGCAGGTGTAGTTCAATGGTAGAACACCAGCCTTCCAAGCTGGATACGTGAGTTCGATTCTCATCACCTGCTTCGCGTCGGAAGTCGGCGCATCATACGTGTTTGTAGCTCAGTTGGATAGAGCAACGGCCTTCTAAGCCGTGGGTCGGGGGTTCGAATCCCTCCAAGCACGTTTCTTTTATCGGTTGTCCGATAAAAGGTATGGTGGGTATAGCGCAGTTGGTTAGCGCGCCAGATTGTGGCTCTGGAGGCCCAGGGTTCGAATCCCTGTATCCACCCTGCCGTAAGGCGTACGTTGGGCTATCGCCAAGCGGTAAGGCACAGGACTTTGACTCCTGCATTCGGCAGTTCGAATCTGCCTA
>DVON01000175.1 GCA_018713585.1 Candidatus Pullilachnospira stercoravium
GTTCTTGAGATAATAGTTTACCTGCTGGGCCAGCTGTGCTTTTCCCTCGGCGGAGTATACGGCTTCACCGGCTCTCTGCACAATATAGGGCGCTCCGTTATATTTGGTACCGTGGCGTCTTGCCCACAGACTGTGCAGACTCACCTGTCCGCATTTCAGGTCCTTTGGCACCACGGTATAGCCCAGACGCACACCGGTAAATCCGGCATTTTTGGAAAAGCTTCTCAGCTCAATGGCACAGGTTCTGGCACCTTCGCACTCATAAATGCTGTGGGGAAGCTCTTTCTGTGTGATATATGCTTCATAGGCCGCATCGAAGATAATCAGCGCGCCGTTTTTGTTGGCGTAATCCACCCAGCCCTGCAGCTGTTCCCTGGTGGCCGCCGCTCCCGTAGGATTGTTGGGAAAGCAAAGGTAGATCACATCCGGCGTCTCCTGGGGGAATTCCGGAACAAAATCATTTTCCGCGGTACAGGGCATGTAAATCACCCCGTCGAAGCTTTCCTTTTCCCGATTATACGCTCCCGTTCTTCCAGCCATCACGTTGGTGTCCACATACACCGGATATACCGGATCGCAAACGGCGATTTTGTTGTCCAGTCCCAGGATTTCCTGGATGTTTCCGGAATCGCATTTGGCGCCGTCGGATACAAAGATCTCATCAGCCTCCACCTGGCATCCTCTGGCCTTGAAATCATTGTCCGCAATGGCCTTCCTGAGAAATTCATAGCCCAGATCCGGAGCGTAGCCGTGAAAGGTTTCGGCATTTCCCATCTCATCTACCGCCTTATGAAGAGACGCGATGATGGCCGGCGCCAGCGGCTGGGTCACATCACCGATTCCCAGACGGATAATCTCCTTTTCCGGATGCTGTTCCTGAAAAGCGGCAACCTTTTTCGCAATATTGCTGAACAGGTAACTGCCCGGCAGCTTCAGATAATTTTCATTGATTGTAAACATGTTTCCTTCTCCTATATCTCATCGTACATCAGCGTCAGAATCATCTGCGCCGTTTCCACCATGTTGGTACCGTTGTCCATACTGCATTTCTGGATATAGCGGTGGGCCTCCGCCTCGGTCAGGTGGTTTCTCTCCATCAGAAGCGCCTTGGCGTTGCGGATGTAATTTTCCTCCCGCCAGGAACGCTTTTTCTGGAGCTTCTTTTCTTTTTTTGCCCTTCTCTCGATCTGGCTCATGACCATTTCCACGGTGTTGACCAGATCAAAAACCTTCACCGGGGTGGTGATGGAAAGGATTCCCGACTCCGCGCCGCTGACTGCGGCAGCCGAACCCATCAGGAGCAGTTCGAAATGCGGTGGGAGACATTCCGCCAGCTCCCGGTAATACATATCCGGCAGCTTGTAGCCACTGATCACCAGCCCTCTTTCATTTTCCGCGGTTTCCTGGAGCACGGCAGACCCGGTCTGGCAGGCCGTCACCCGGGAAAACCCATGAGCAATCAGGATTTTCCGGATTTTTTTCGCATCTTCCAGTTTTGGCAATACCACAACAATGACACTCATCCGCCGTCTCCCCTGTATCTCAGACTCTGTACAGGTACTCTTTCAGCTCCCACTCAGAGATCTGTTCCATATAACAGTTCCACTCTTCTTTCTTGTACCGGATATACCGCCGGGTAAATTTTTCTCCCAGAACCCGTTCCACCAGGGGATCCTTTTTCATACCCTTTAAGGCTTCCCCAAGATTTTCCGGCAGGCTGCGGATTCCCTTCGCCTCCTTTTCCTCGCAGGACAGCTTCCGGATATTCTCCGTCAGCTCTGCGGGGAGCTTACAGCCGCGCACAATCCCGTCCAGTCCGGCTTCCAGGCACAGTGCAAACACCAGATACGGATTTGCCGCCGCGTCGGGGCTTCTCAGCTCCACCTGGGTGCGGCAGTCTCTTCCCCGCTGTACCCGGGCCAGCGCCGTTCTCTGGCTGCAGGACCAGGTCACATCGGAAGGCGCCTCAAACCCCGGCACCAGCCGCTTGTAGGAATTCACCAGCGGATTCATCACCGCTGTCATTCCCTGAATGTGATCCAGAAGCCCTGCCAGAAATGCCTGTCCTTCCAGGGACAGCCCCCTCTGGCCGTCGGCTCTCTCCAGAATATTTTTTCCGTCCTTGAAAAGCCGCATATTCAGATGCATGCCGGAGCCGTTGACCTCCACCCGCGGTTTCGGCATAAAGGTGGCATGAAGCCCGTAACGTTTGGCAATGGTCCGCACAGCCACTTTAAATGTCATCAGCTTGTCCGCCGTCTCCAGCAGGTTGTCAAAAGCAAAATCCACCTCATGCTGTGCCGGAGCGATTTCGTGATGGGAGGATACGATTTCATACCCCATCTCCTCCATGGTGAGGACAATGTCTCTTCTGGCATTTTCTCCCAGATCCACCGGGCTGGTATCCAGATATCCCGCCTGCTCATGGGTAAGCGTGGTGGGCATTCCGTTGTCATCCGTGTGGAACAGGAAAAATTCACACTCGGGATTCATCTGCAGGGTATATCCCATATTCTCTGCTTTTTCCACCGCTCTTTTCAGAATGGAGCGGGGGCTTTCCGCGTAGGGCTGCCCGTCCTCCTGGTAAAGATCACACAGGAATCTGGCCACCTTTCCCTGCTGCGGACGCCAGGGCAGAATGGTGAATGTGGACAGATCCGGATGCAGATACAGCTCCATTTCCCTGCTGCGAAGTACGCCTTCCACAGAGGAGGCGTCAATCATATATCCGTTATCCATGGCCCGCATCAGCTGACTGGAGGGGATGGCGATATTTTTCAGAGCTCCGAACATATCCGTAAACTGTAAACGGATAAATTCCACATCTTCCTCCTCCACCATCTGTAAAATTTCCGCTTTGCTGAAATTCTCCATATTTTTCTCCTATCCTGGCCGAATGGCCATAAAGATATCTGGTATCTCCTGTTGCTGTCAGGAACAAAAAAGGGCATACTTATTCCTGCATCTGCCTGAAATAAGAACGCCCTTGTCCTGTCTCGTATTATAACAACCGGCATTTCCAATGTCAAGCCCGGATAAATTGTTTGTAACAGTGTGACAATGAAGCCGGAAGGCTGAACTGTTACACCTCAGATATTCGTATATCCCATCAGAGATTTGTCCACCGCCCGGGCCGCTTCGCGGCCCTCCCGGATGGCCCATACCACCAGGGACTGGCCTCTGTGCATGTCGCCGGCGGCAAAGACGCCGGGAACGTTGGTCTCATATTCGCCGGCGGCGGTTTTCACGTTGGTTCTGGCATCCAGACTGACAGCGAATTCATCCGTCACATATTTCTGGCTTCCCAGGAATCCGGCGGCGATCAGTACCAGCTGGGCGTCCACCGTTTTCTCACTGCCTTCCACCGGCACCATATTCATTCTTCCGGTCTTCTCATCCTTTTTGGGCTCCAGGCTCACCAGCACCGCTTTCTGGACATTTCCTTTTTTATCTTTCAGGAATTCCTTCACCGTGGTCTGATATACTCTGGGGTCATGTCCGTACACCGCGGCAGCCTCCTGCTGACCGTAATCGGTTTTCAGCACCCGGGGCCACTGGGGCCAGGGGTTGGACGCGGCGCGCGTATGGGGCGGCTCGGGCATCATTTCCAGCTGGGTGACGGATTTGGCGCCCAGGCGCACGGCAGTTCCCACACAGTCATTTCCCGTGTCTCCGCCGCCGATCACCAGCACATGTTTTCCCTTCACCGCCGGGATCTTTCCGTCTGTCAGGTTGGAGTCCAGCAGGCTTTTGGTGACCATTCCCAGGAAGTCCACGGCGAAAAAGATATTTCCCGCCTCTCTTCCCGGCACCTGGATATCCCTGGGATTGGAGGCGCCGCAGGCCAGAATAATCCGGTCAAATTCTTTTCTCAGCTGCTCTGCCCGGATATCCTTTCCCACATCCGTACTGGTCACAAAGGTTACGCCCTCTTCCTCCATCAGCTGAATTCTCCGGTCCAGTACGGATTTTTCCAGTTTCATATTGGGAATTCCGTACCGCAGCAGGCCGCCGATCCGGTCTTTGCGTTCAAAGACGGTCACCTGATGCCCTCTCCGGTTCAGCAGCATGGCAGCCGCCAGACCGGAGGGGCCGCTGCCGATCACGGCAATCTTTTTCCCGGTCCGCACAGCGGGGGGCTGAGGTTTCACCCAGCCTTTCGCGAACGCCGTTTCAATAATGGCCCGCTCGTTCTCTTTGGTTCCCACCGGCTCTCCGTCCAGCCCGCAGGTGCAGGCCGCCTCACACAGCGCCGGGCATACCCGGCTGGTGAATTCCGGAAAACAATGGGTTTTGGAAAGCCGCTCATAGGCTGCCTTCCAGTTGCCTCTCCACACCAGATCATTGGTCTCCGGCACCAGATTGTGCAGGGGGCAGCCGGAAGCCATTCCCATCAGCATCTCACCGTTCTGGCAGAAAGGAACGCCGCACTCCATACAGCGGCCTCCCTGCTTCTGCTGTTCACCAAGCGGCAGCGGGGTGCGGAATTCATGAAAATGACGGATTCTGGACAGCGGATCCTCCACCTTTGCGTTTTTTCTCTCAAAATCTAAAAATCCGGTTGCTTTTCCCATTTCTCACACCTCCTTATTTCTCAGCGAAGCTCTCGTAAAATGCTTCGATCTGTGCCTGCTCGCTGCTCATGCCCTTTTCCTCCAGCTTGGTGGCCAGAGCAATCATCTTCTTATAATCATGCGGGATGATCTTCTTAAATTTGGGCAGATAATCATCGAAATTATCCAGTATCATCCGGCCTCTTTCCGATCCGGTGGCCTCCACATGCTCTTCAATCAGTTCTTTCAGTTCCTGAATGTCATATTTGTTCTCCACCCGTTCAATGGAAATCATGGATTTGTTCAGATTCCGGTACAGATGGCTGTCTTCATCCAGCACATAGGCGATACCGCCGCTCATTCCCGCGGCAAAGTTCTTCCCGGTTTTTCCAAGAACCACCACCCGGCCGCCGGTCATGTACTCGCAGCCGTGCTCGCCCACGCCTTCCACAACGGCATAAGCGCCGGAGTTGCGGACCGCGAAACGCTCGCCGGCCACGCCGCAGATAAATGCTTTTCCGCTGGTGGCGCCGTAAAGAGCCACATTTCCCGCAATAATATTTTCACTGGCCTTGTAACCACGGTTCCGGGGCGGCGTCACCACCAGTTTTCCTCCGGAAAGTCCTTTTCCGAAATAATCGTTGGTATCTCCCACCAGACGCAGCGTCAGTCCCTTGGGGATAAATGCTCCGAAGCTCTGTCCTCCGGCGCCCTGGCACTCCACGGTAATGGTATCCTCCGGCAGTCCCTGCGGATGCTGTCTGGTAATCTCCGCTCCCAGAATGGTTCCGAAGGTACGGTCGGTGTTGCTGACCTTCAGACTCAGGGAAGCCTTTTCCCCTTTGGCCACCGCGTCTCCCATCTTTTTCAGCAGAACCTTTTCATCCAGGGTTTTCTCCAGCTGGAAGTCATAGACGGCCTCCGGACGGAAGGTCACCGGCTCTTTGGCGTTGGCATAGGGATTTGTGAGAATCTCTGACAGATCCATTTTGGCTGCCATGGGATTTTCCGCATGCTCCTTCACCTTCAGCAGATCGCTTCTTCCCACCATCTCATCGATGGTGCGCACGCCCAGACGGGCCATATACTCTCTCAGCTCCCGGGCAATGAACCGCATGAAATTCTCCACGTATTCCGGTTTCCCCCTGAAGCGTTTCCGAAGCTCCGGATTCTGGGTGGCCACGCCCACCGGACAGGTATCCAGGTTGCAGACCCGCATCATCACGCAGCCCATGGTCACCAG
>DVON01000176.1 GCA_018713585.1 Candidatus Pullilachnospira stercoravium
AGCCGCTGGCTATGGCTGCGGAGCCGTACAGCGTACCATTTCATCCAGCTGCCGCAGAATTCAGACAGACTTTTCCACCCTCCGCGGCGCCACAATTTCTTTGCGCCGGCGGCCTGGCGATGATATAATAATACCATCCATTATTCCGGGCAGGCTTGTCAGCCGTCCACGGTCTGAAGGTCATGGATGGCTGACAAGCCTGCCGCAAACGAAAGGATTCTGTTGTTTATGAAAAAAATTCTCATCATTCAGGGCGGGGGACGGCCCCGCGGAAACACTGCCCAGCTGGTGGAGCAGTTCATGAAAGGCGTGGAGGAGGCCGTCTCCTATTACCAGTTCACACTGATCAACTATATCGGTTTTCATGACAAAGGAATACTTCTGGCCGGAGGCTGCGGCGATACCAACGGAAAGCCGCGCATCGGGGAGACCCCGCATCTGGAAGAGGCACGAAAATTCGGAAGGGAGCTGTATCTGTGAAACTTCTTGCATCTGACGCCATGGCACTGGCCATCGATTATCAGGTCCGTCTGCTGCCGTCCATCCTGGATTCGGATCTGCTGCTTAAGCGTTCTTCCATTCTGCTGGAGGGACTTCGCCTGCTGAAGGTTCCCACTTTGATTACTCAGCAGTATACCCGGGGACTGGGAATGTCTCATCCCTCCATTTTTCAAAGCGCAGGGACAGACGATTATCTGGAAAAAATCACTTTCAGCTGTTACCAGTCGGAAAATATCCGGCAGGCCATTCAGGATCTTCACCGCCCGCAGATCATCCTCTGCGGCATTGAAGCGCATATCTGCGTCCTGCAGACCGCCCTGGATCTTCTGGAGGCGGGATTTTCGGTAATCTTTGCCGAGGACTGTATCTCATCCCGCCATTCCCGTGACCGGTCGGCGGCCTTTGAACGCCTGATCCAGGCCGGAGCGGTTCCCACAACAGCGGAAGCTCTGCTGTATGAACTGATGGTGACGGCAGAGCATCCGGCATTTAAAAAGATTTCCGGGCTGGTGAAACAGGGCTGATATCCTCATCCGGAGCCTGGCCATCGTGTGCGGCCCACTTACATTCCGTAAGTTCCATATCGGTAAAGGTGGCCAGGAAGGAGGAATCCTCCGGGCTGCAGGCATAGATTCCAAATGCGATCTCGCCCTTTCCTTCTGCCAGATGGCAAATTCTGATCTGACGGTAGACTTCTCCGTCTTCCGAACATTCGATACGGAAATCATCTTCCCGCCGGCTCAGCCGATACCACATTGTCTTTATACTGGCATCTATTTCTGTTGTTGCCCAGTCGGAATAACCATGGTTGGTCACCACGCTTCCCAGATGCTGGAACTGCTCGTTTTCATACTCCACAGAGCCTTTGATCCAGTTTTCGCTGTCCAGATAAACAACAACGCCGCACTGATCAAACCGGTGATGGCTGGCGAATTCTGTTTTGACGACAAAAGAGAAAAATAGCTCGCTGGTTTTCATCTGAAGCACCGGTGCATTGTCATTCCGAAAATGGTAATATGTTCTCTGCCACAAATCCGTCCCCGGTTTTGTGATTATCTCAATTTTCTCCGGAGAAATCCTGTAATTCTCCGGTTCTCTCGTCCACTGCAACATTCCAACATCGAACTTCATTTCATATACCTCCCTGTTTTTTTCCATCCGTAACAGCACTGTCTTCCGGCTTCACTGTCACAAATACACGCGATACAGCAGATGCCGTCCCTGACCGGTCTGCTTTTGCGTTGCTTTTTTTCTTCCTGTAAGTATAATTATAATATAGCGACACGGGAAAGCAAGTAAGATACTTCAAGAAAGAAGGTGCTGACATGCCCGAACAAATCTATTATCAGACACAGTATGAATCCCCTCTGGGAACCCTGACGCTGGGCGCTACGGGAGACGCTCTGGTGGGCCTGTGGCTGCCCGGACAGAAATATTTTGCCGCTTCTGTGCCGGTGGAAATGACTCCCAACAACGATCTTCCCATTTTCCTCCGGACCAGAGACTGGCTGAACCGCTATTTTGCCGGGGAGCAGCCTTCGCCCGCCGCGCTTTCGCTGGCTCCTTCAGGCAGTGATTTCCGCAGGATGATCTGGGATTTTCTGTTGGAAATTCCTTACGGCCAGACAGTCACCTACGGCCGCCTGGCAGACCTGTCCGCCCGTAAAATGAATCGCCCGCATATGTCCGCCCAGGCCGTCGGGGGCGCGGTAGGTCACAATCCCATTTCCATCATCATCCCCTGCCACCGGGTTCTGGGGACAGACGGAAGTCTCACCGGATATGCAGGCGGTGTGGAGAAAAAACGATGGCTGCTTGCGCATGAGGGGGCTTTATCGGACCGCTGATTTTCAGCGCTCTCCCTCCGGCAGCTCATAGGCCTTCAGCTGACAGTTTCCCAGGCTGTAATGGTGAAAAGCTTCCTCATCGATATCCTCAAAATAGGTGTGCACCACCCGGCTGACAGCCCCGTGGCACACCAGCAGCACCGTCTCCCCCGGATACTTTTGGGGAATCTCATCCAGCAGACTGTAGATCCGGTGCGCCACCTCCAGCACGGACTCCCCGCCGGGATACCTGGTGGTCATGTTCCGTTTCGCCTTCCAGAACTCGGGGGAGGTGCGGGGAACGCCTTCCAGACGGCCAAAGCTGTGCTCGATCAGCCGCGGCTCCGTCTCCACGGGAACCTGAATATAAGTATTCGCCAGCCGGGCCGTTTCCCGGGCCCGGGACAGGGGAGAAACCAGCATCCTGGTAATTCCCTTTCCTTTCACCCGCTCCGCCAGCTCCATGGCCTGCCTGCGCCCCTTTTCCGTCAGCGGCACATCCGGCCTTCCGCAGACCCGATCCTCCACATTCCATGTGGTCTCCCCGTGACGTGTTATGTAAATCTTCATCTTCTTTTCCGCCTTTCTTCCTTTTCGCAGACAATCTCTGCCGCCTGAAAACATGATTTCAGGCCATGCCACCAGTTTATCCTACCTTCCCGGCAAAATCAAGAAGCAGGCATCGCATGTCCGCTTGGCTCGTTGCTCGCGGGAATAAATTTTTCCGGATTTTTTTATTTCCGTGAGATATTCGGCGGCCCTGCAAGGTATAATTTATGACGATGGAAAATTTACCTGTCAGACTTTCCCATATTTATGACAGAAGAAGGTCTGCAGCGTGCGCTTTCCACTGTCTGAGAAAGGCCTTTCCGAAACCATAAACGCAGCTAAAGGATGATTTTACATGACCAGAGAAGAATTTCATGAAAAAATCCAGCTTTACGGCGATTCCATTTTCCGTACGGCCCTGCATTGTCTGCGGCATGTGCCGGACGCGGAGGACGTTACGCAGAATGTACTGCTAAAACTTTACCGGAACCAGACGCCATTTGCCTCGCCTGAACATGAAAAGCGCTGGGTTCTCCGGGTAACAGTCAATGAGTGCAAAAAGCTCCGATCCTCCGCCTGGTTCCGCCATACGGTATCCATGGAAGAATACCAGCTGGAACATCCCTTCCAGGAGCCCGGACAGAGCGAGCTTTTCCTGGCGGTGATGTCTCTTCCCTCCCGGTACCGGATCGCGGTCTATCTGTATTATTACGAGGACTACTCCGTCCGGGAAATCAGCGAAATGCTGGGCCGGAAGGAATCCACCGTCCAGACGCACCTGATGCGGGCCCGAAAGCTGCTGAAAGAAAAATTACAGGAGGAATGGAGCTATGGAAATGAAACGAAACCAGTTTAAAGAAACCTTCTCACAGGTACACGCTTCTTCCGCCTGTCTGGAGGAGGTCTATGCCATGACAGAAAACAGAAAAACCACAAGGCCCAGAAAATTCATCGCCAGACGGCTGGTGGTGCTGGCCGCCGGAGCCATCGCGCTGGTGGGATCCACCATCGCCGTGAACGCCGCCACCGGAAACCGGCTGCTGCGGCATTTCACCGTTATCATCGGCGGAAAGGAATACCAGGCCGAAGAGATCGAAGGAAAAGAAAACGTTTACCAGATGGAAAACGGAGCCACCATCACTTTCTCACCCAACCCCGTCTCCTCTGGAGAGGAGTCTTCCGGGGAGGAAGAGAACTTTGAAGTGGAACTGGAACTGGATAACGAAACCGATGAAGCTTCTGTTTCCGTATCGGAACCGGCTTCCGGGGTTTCCGAGGACGATACTTCCAACGCCAGATAGGACATATCTGGCACAATGCTCCCACCGATACGATGTATGATGTATTTTCCATATCCCCGGCCCTGACGGCCGGGGATATCTGCCGTGTCCTGTAATAACGTCCGTCAATTTCGTACGCTTTTTCGCTTTCCGGCATATCCTGATAGCGGAAGATACTTCTTCCCAAACTAACAGTATATGGAGGTAACACAGTGGGTATTACAAACAGCAATAAACAGATTGATACCACGCAGATAAGCTGCGATGGTTCCCTTAAGATCACCCTTGCGCTTGCAGCGGCTCCGGACATCGCATCCAATCCAACGGATATCGTTCTTGTTCTGGACCGTTCCGGAAGCATGGCCGGAAGCCCTCTTTCCAATATGAAAGCCGGAGCGGATACTTTTATCGATATTATTGATGAAGCCACCGACGGAAGCCAGGACGGGACCATCGGTTCCGGCAGCCACATCGGCATTGTCAGCTTTGCGGAAACTGCTGAGGAAAACACGCCGCTGATCACTTCCGTCGCTGATCTAAAATCAGCGGTAAATGGTCTGACAGCAGGCGGCTCAACCAATCACGCAGACGCGTTTGCAAAAGCCATGGAACTGTTTGACCCTGCTTCTTCCAACGCAAAGGTCATCGTCATGTTTACCGATGGAAAAACAACCGCAGGAGCGCCTCCCGCGCCTGTGGCCGCCGCTGCCCGGGCCTCCGGAATCATTATATACTGCATCGGTCTCACCGGAGCGGACGGAATCGACATCAGCGTGCTCAACGACTGGGCCACCGACCCGGATGATTCCCACGTTGCGGTCACACCGGATGATTCCGAGCTGGAAGAACTGTTTGCGGATCTTGCCGCGAATATCTCAAAGCCGGGTGCCACAAATATTGTGATTGATGAACTGGTGAATTCTGATTTTGTCATCACAAGCATGGTACCGCCCGTCAAAGGAACCGCGGAAATCATAAACGCGAATTCCCTGCAGTGGAAAATCCCGGAACTGGGCGTATCCGGAAATGAAGGCGCTTCCCTTGAATTCTATATCAAACACACCGGAACCGATTCCGGCGACAAAATGGTAAACGCCTCCATCTCCTACTCGGATTCGGAGGGAAATGCCGTCACATTCCCCTCTCCTTCCGTGGAAGTAAGCTGCAGCACTGTAATTACGCCGGAGGGATGCCCTGTTCCCGTCAACTTCTCCGTGGAAGGATGCCGGGATTTCGCTGTGGTTGATCTGGGAGATGTGTATCTGGAAGCCCAGGGCCGGATTGTGGAACTGAACATGACCATTAAGAATGTCTGCCCCCGCAAACGGGTGGCGCTGGCAGTCATCCTCAGCGAAGTTGACTGCCATGGCACAGAGCACCGGCGGGGATTAAAGACGTTCTCCATTCCTGCTCATGGGGCCTCCTCCTGCCGTGATGTTCTGGTAAAATGTATCCGGTTTATTCTGCCCGAAGATAACGCCGCGCCGTCAACGTGCAGCACGGATTCTTCCCTGTGCAGAACCCGGAACCTGAAAGCACGGATTATGGCACATTATATCGATACGGATTACGACTGCTGCGGTTCCGTAATTTAAGGGACTATATGCAGATCCGGTAATGCCCCTCAGGCCGGCAGGTATGCGGTGCGGGCCTGAACATTAAAAATTGAAAACGGGCACACGGAGAATGGATAATTCTTCGTGTGCCCGCGCTTCTTTCAGTGCCTCCCGCAGAGCAGCAATGCCCTTATGAGCCGCTTGAGCCGTTGCCGTTGTCCTGCTTTCTCCGGGCAGGCACTATGGACACTCACTGCGGCAAGTTCATGATCACACAAAAACAACCCGCGGTTTTTATCCATAGCTTTGATAGGCCGCTCTGTTTATAGCGTTTTCTCTGCACCCACGCTTCCGGCGGCACGCAGAAACAGGAAGCAATAAACCCTCCTTCAATCCAAAAATCTCCCCGTAGAAAATGGAAATTTTCAACTCTTACTGCAGGCTTTCAGCTTTTCTACTGTGCAAATGGAATTTTCGAAAATCCTGCAGCAGGCTTTCGGTACTTCCTACTGCACAAATGGTGGTTTTGAAAATCCTACAGTAGGTTTCCGGCACTTCCTACTGCACAAATGGAATTTTTACAAATCCTACAGTAGTTTTTCAGCACTTCCTACTGCACAAATGGCAGTTTTACAGATCCTGCAGTAGACTTTCGACACTTCCTACTGCACAAATGACAGTTTTGAAAATCCTGCGGTAGGGTTTCGGCATTTTCTACTGCACAAATGAAATTTTTGCAGATCCTGCAGTAGGACTTCGACACTTTCTACTGCACAAATGGAATTTTTACAAATCCTGCAGTAGGTTTTCGACACTTCCTACTGCACAAATGACAGTTTTGAAAATCCTGCGGTAGGGTTTCGGCATTTTCTACTGCACAAATGAAATTTTTGCAGATCCTGCAGTAGGACT
>DVON01000177.1 GCA_018713585.1 Candidatus Pullilachnospira stercoravium
ACTCAAAATAGTCTCCGGCGGATAATCATATTTCTGATGATACAGCCCGTCCACACTCCTGAAATCCGGGATTCCGCTCTCCGTGGACACGCCCGCGCCTCCGAAAAACACCACTCTCCTGTGACTGTCCAGAATTTCCTGCAGCTTTTCCGTCTCCCTGCTCATTCAACTTCCTCCTTCCCTGTCTTATGACCGCCCGGGCCATAAAGGAATCCTTTTAATAGGTACCCACCCATCGCGCCTGTACTACAAAACGCACCTGATCGTCCGAAGTACAGGTGGACAGCGTGACAATATAATCATTTCCGGAAAGCCCTTCCGTCCCCAGATCCACCTGGGATCTCTGCCTCATATCCTCCAGATAGGAGGCAAAGGTATCTCCATGGTCAGAAAACAGCGTGTAGGTGTCGCTGGTGACCTCTGCGTACTGAAGGGAGAAAATCTCATACCGGAACTTTCCTTCGGGGGTACAGATCCACAGGTACTTGCTGTCCTTGTATTTTTCCTGATCATAAAGGCGGCGCAGCGTCCCGAACATGGATCCGTTTTTCATGTTGTGCCCGTAAATAATCGTATTGGGATCGGAGAAATCCGCCGCGTTGGAGGCGTCCACAAAAATGGAACCCGCGAAATTCTCCTGCCCTCTGAAGGTTCTGTGAAGGTAATAATCATTGTCCTCCCCCTGCACGATGGGGTAACTGATGTCCAGCGCCTCCACGTCCAGCCATCCGATCACATCCGGATTCATGCTTTTCAGCTCCTCAAAATCCACCTCCGGCGGCTGGTAATCCGGCGCCTGAGCCTCCAGTGTCTCCGGATCCTCCGCCGTCTCCGGCTGATCTTTCAGCACCAGAGGCTCCTGACTTTCCTTCACCACCTGATGCTCCACTTCCTTATATTCATCCACCCCCGCTTTATAGCCCCGGTAGATGGCAAACAGCTGATATCCGGAAAAACAGAACACTGCCAGCGCGGTGATAAACAGAATTTTCCAGAAAAATCCGCCGCCTTTCTTTTTATCGTTTTTTTTGCCCATTCTTTACTCCCCTTTTGTTTTTTGCTGTATCTCCTTCTCAGGAGTTCCCTGCCTGCGGCTATTATATCATGACCGCGCTGCGGTCACGGCACCTCCGGCGGGATGCGCAGCGACTTTCTGCGGTTCCGCAGAAATCGCTCATGCGCAGGTATAACAGCCGCTCTGCGGCTATTATACCACGCCCTCACCTCAATCTCAACGAAAGAGAAAAAACCGGTTCCTATTACAGAACCGGTTTTTTCGGAAATTGCGGGAGCAGGATTTGAACCTGCGACCTTCGGGTTATGAGCCCGACGAGCTTCCAGACTGCTCCATCCCGCGTCGTTATATTTATTATAGTCCTCTTCCGTGTGTTTGTCAAATTTTTTCCTGCATGCTGTTTCTTTAATCAAAAAGATACACCTTATACAGTGTGGACCGGAAAATAGACTGCGCAAAATTTGGGAAAATCCAACAATCACAGATAAAACAAAAAACTGGTGCTCGCCTATCCACTACTATTTTATGTACAGATTTTCATTTTATTACAGATTTAAGAAATGACATTCGCCTGGCCAGATGGTATACTTTCAGAAGAATACTATGTTTTTAAGGAGGATCCGATGAAAAAAATCCTGATTACCGGCGGAACTATCTTTGTCAGCAAATTTGCCGCACAGTATTTTGCAAGCAAAAACTATACTGTATATGTTCTCAACCGAAATCACCGGCCACAGTGCAGTGGTGTTCACCTGATTGAATGCGATCGTCATAATTTGGGAGAGCGCCTGCGCGGTTTTCATTTTGATGCAATTCTAGATATTACTGCATATACCGGACAAGATGTCAATTCCCTTCTGGATGCGACAGATAACTTTGACAGTTACATACTGATTAGTTCCAGTGCAGTGTATCCCGAAAGCACTTTGCAGCCTTTCCAGGAAAATGCCATCTGCGGTCCCAATGTTTTTTGGGGAAAATATGGAACCGATAAAATCACTGCTGAACAAGCCTTGCTTGCGCGTGTTCCGAACGCCTACATTCTTCGCCCTCCTTATCTGTACGGTCCCATGAACAACGTATACAGAGAGGCCTTCATCTTTGACTGTGCAATAGCAAATAGGAAGTTTTTTCTTCCCGGGCATGGTGATCTCAAACTGCAGTTCTTCCATGTAAATGATCTGTGCCGATTTATGGAAATTTTGCTTATTCAGAAGCCATCGCAGAAAATTTTTAATGTTGGAAATCCCCATAGTATTTCTATTAAAGAGTGGGCTACTCTTTGTTACCAAATCACCGGCCATGATCCAGAATTTGTTCCTGTGGAACTTCCCATAGAACCCAGGAAATATTTCTGCTTCTATAACTATGAATATTTTCTGGATGTACAGGCTCAACATAATTTGATGCCAGAAACCATATCCCTGGAAGAGGGGTTGCGCCAGTCCTTTGCCTGGTACCAACAGTTCGGAGAAGAGGTAAACAGAAAACCTTACCAAGAGTTTATCGACAATCACCTGAAGCCATTCATAAAACAATCATTATATTAATGAGGAGGAAATCCCAAATGAAACTGATCAAATCTTATCTCCACCGTGTTTTCATCGATGGCCTGTCCGGCATGGCTCTGGGGCTGTTTTCCACGCTGATTATCGGCACCATTATCCAGCAGATCGGAACCTTTGCCGGAGGCGCCGTCGGAAATCTGATTTTTCTGGTTGGAAAAATGGCCGCGGCGGCCACCTGCGCGGGGATCGGCGTGGGTGTGGCCTACAAATTCAAGGAAAGCGCCATGGTAGTGCTTTCCGCCGCCACTGCCGGTCTTGTGGGCGGCTACGCTTCCCAGCTGCTGGCGGGAACGGTCATCAGCGACAGCGGCGCCCTGGTTCTGTCCGGTCCGGGGGAACCGCTGGGGGCTTTTCTGGCCGCCTATGTGGGCATCGAGCTGGGACATCTGATCTCCGGAAAAACAAAACTTGACATTATCCTGACCCCTCTTGTGACCATCGGAGCCGGATCCGCGGTGGGCGTACTGGCCGGACCCCCCATTTCTTCCTTTATGAACTGGCTGGGAAGCCTCATCAACTGGGGAACGGAGCAGCAGCCATTTCTCATGGGAATCGTGGTTTCCGTGCTGATGGGAATGATTCTGACACTGCCCATCAGCTCCGCTGCTCTGGGCGTGATTCTGAACCTGTCGGGACTGGCTGCCGGGGCCGCCACCGTGGGATGCTGCTGCAATATGATCGGCTTTGCGGTGATCAGCTATCGTGAAAACAAGCTGGGCGGGCTGCTGGCACAAGGCATCGGCACCTCCATGTTGCAGGTACCCAATATTGTCCGTAAGCCCATTATCTGGCTTCCGGCAATTCTCTCCAGTGCTATTTTAGGGCCTGTATCCACCATGCTCTTTCATATGACCAGCAATGCCACCGGCTCCGGTATGGGAACCGCGGGGTTTGTAGGTCAGATCATGACCTGGCAGGTGATGACGCAGACGGAGGATCCGGTGATTGTCATGCTGAAAATCCTGGTGCTTCACTTCCTGCTTCCCGGAATCCTCAGCCTTGGCATCTGCTCTTTCATGCGCCGCCATCGCTGGATCAAAGACGGAGATATGAAGCTGGATCTGTAAAGTCAGAAAAAATTTTGCCTCCAGCGCACATGTGGCCGGTATGGGATCTTTTAAAATTCCTTTAAGCTTTCTTAAACTTCCCGGAATTTACCCCATTCCGGCCTTTCCTGTGGTACAATAACCGAAAACCGGCTATTCAAGGAGAATTTGACATGATATTGTTTCTTATAATACCTGCATATATTCTGATCAACTGCTATCTGCTGCACCGTATCTACAAGTGGCTCACCGCATGCTCCGGCGTTTTTCATTCCCGAAAATTTGTAATTCCATATATCACCGTATACACGCTTCTGGCACTTTCGCTGTTGTTTGCTTTTGCACTGCCCTCCTGCGGACTGCAGGTGGCGGTAAAACGACTGAGCAATTACTGGCTGGGAACCTTTCTGTATATTCTGATGTTCGTGGCAATCGCCGATATCTGCCGGCTGATTTTAAAACGGATTCACGGACGGATTCACGATTTCTTTTTTTCCAAAAAAGGATATGTATTTACCGGAATCTTCCTGACTATTCTGACCGCGGTATTCAGTATCTATGGTTCCGTCAACGCAAAACTTGTCCGGGTGACCCCCTATGAGGTCACCATTGACAAAGAGTGTCCCGGAATTGAGCAGCTGAAAATCGCGCTGATCGCCGATCTCCATCTGGGTTACAGCGTGGGGGACGCACAAATGCGCCGGATGGTGGAAAAAGTCAACTCCATGGAACCGGATCTGATTCTGGTGGCCGGAGATATTTTTGACAATGAATATGAGGCAGTGCAGAATCCCGATAAAATCGCCGCCACTTTATCACAGATGAAAAGCAAATACGGCGTATACGGTGTTTTCGGCAACCATGACGTCACGGAACGGCTGCTGGGCGGTTTCTCCGTCTCCTCCCCCGAAGAGGAAGTCCGGGATCCCCGCTTTGAGGAATTTGCCAGGAAGGCCGGTATTCAGATTCTGTACGACGAGGTGGTCTGCATAGAGGATGCTTTCTACCTGGTGGGAAGAAAGGACGCCCAGAAAACCGGCGACGGAGAAGGCCGTCTCTCCCCGGAAGCAATTCTTGGCCAGACAGACACAAACCTTCCTGTGATCGTGATGGAACATCAGCCCCGGCAGCTTCAGCGGCTGGCGGACGCGGGCGCGGACATGCAGCTGTGCGGCCACACCCATGACGGCCAGATCTTCCCCGGAAACCTGGTGATTCCCTTCTTCTGGGAAAATCCCTGCGGCCTTCTCGTAAAGGATCAGATGTACAGCATCGTCACCTCCGGCGTGGGCGTCTGGGGCCCTGCCATGCGGGTGGGGACCGCCAGTGAGGTCTGCGAGATTACCGTTAATTTCAACGCATAATAAAAAGCTGCCGGCTCATCAGGGATATACCCTCCATGAGCCGGCAGCTCTTTTTCTTACTCCGGCCGTGTAAACGGCCCTGTTTTCTGTTCACCGCCCGTTTCCGCACAGCAGCGGCTCCGGAAATCTTACAGCATATGCGCTCTCAGTTCTTTGCCGTCCAGCGGAGAAAGATAAGCGGGAGCAATGTCAAATACGGTCTTGCATCCGGTGGCTCCCTCCGCGGCCAGACGGTTCAGAGCTCTGGCATAGGCCACCAGTACGCTGGAAGTAAATTCCGGATTGGACTCCAGCTTCAGGGAGTACTCGATCATCTGATGGGTTTTCTCTCCCTCTCCCGTCATTCCGCTTCTCATAACGAATCCGCCGTGGGGCATCTTGTTATGGTTTGCCTCAAACTCCTCTTCCGTGATGAAGTTTACCGTGGTATCGTACTCGTCAAAGTAGTTGGGCATGGTCTTGATCTCATGCTCGATCTGTGCCTTGTCTGCGCCTTCCTCGGCCACAATCCAGCACTCTCTCAGGTGTTTCTGGCGGGTGGTCAGCTCCGGCTGGTTCCCCTGGCGCACCTGATCCATGGCTTCCTCCACCGGGATCGTATACTGAATACCTCTCTTCACTCCGGCAACCCGGCGGATCGCGTCGGAATGTCCCTGGCTTACGCCCTTACCCCAGAAGGTATAGGTTTTTCCGTTGGGAAGAATGGACTCCGCATACAGCCGGTTCAGAGAGAACAGGCCCGGATCCCAGCCCACGGAGATCAGACCCACATGGCCGTTTTCGCGGCAGGCAGCGTCCACCGTGTCAAAATGCTGGGGAATATTCGCATGGGTATCAAAGCTGTCGATGACATGGAAATATTTTGCCATCTCCGGCGTCTGTTTGGGAAGATCCGTGGCACTTCCGCCGCAGAGGATCATCACATCGATCTGATCTGCCATATCCTTCGCCTGATCCATCCGGTATACCTGCACGCCTTCGGTGGCGGGTTTTACGCCTGCGGGATCCCGGCGGGTGAAAATTCCTGCCAGCTCCATATCCTCGTTCTGACGGATGGCCAGCTCCACACCTCTTCCCAGATTACCATATCCTGCAATTCCGATTCTTATTTTTTTCATTTAACGATTACCTCCTGCAGAGTCGCAACAGCAAAACTGTCACAAAAGTCTCTAAAAAACAGTTTCATCCTACCATATTTTTCCCCGGTTTTCAACCGTTCCGGCCGCTCTCCCCGATTTCCCTGAGGCCCCGGTCCACCCAGGCGTAATGTTCCATAATGGCCTTCATACCGTTTTTCAGGTCTCTGGCGGCCAGGCAGTGATAAATCTTCTCATGAAGCTTCCGCCATTTTTCCTCGTCGTCCCTGGCGGAGTCCGCCCGCATCATGGCGATCTCCTCCCGGCAGACCTCCGAGAGCGCATCCATGACAACCTGCAGAAGCCGGTTCCCGGAACACCGGATCAGCATCTGGTGAAACTGATGATCCGCCCTGTTTTTTTCCTGGGCGTCCGGATGCCGCATCCGGCCGATAATCTCCTCAAATTCCTGCTTCTCGCCGGGGCCGATCTGGTCTGCCGCCATGTAGAACGCCTGCATTTCCATGGCATGCCGCAGCTGGCTGACCTCCAGATAGCTGGTTTCCTTCATCAGAAGCAGGGTGGAAAATACGCCGCTGAGGCTCCGGCCCATATTGTTGGCCAGATAATTTCCCTTCCCCTGCCGGCTCTCGATGATCCCCATATTCTCCAGGGTTCTCAGCGCCTCCCGGATGGAATTTCTGCTGAGTCCCAGCCGCTCCATCAGCTCCCTCTCCGACGGGAGCCTGCCGCCCACTTCCACCTGCCCGGTTTTCACCAGTTCCTTGATATATTCCACAACCTGAAAATAAACCTTCTGTCCGCTGTTCATAGGAACTTCCTCCGTTCCAGATAATCCAGCACCGCGTCCACCGTTCCGTCGATTCCCAGCTTCCCGCTGTCCAGGCACAGCTCGTAATTCTCAGCCATGCCCCACTGCCTGCGGGTATAATACTGATAAAAGGCAGCCCGGTCCTCGTCGGTCTTATCCACCAGCTTCTCCGCTTCCCTGCGGGAGATTCCCTCATATTTCATCACCCGCTCGATCCGCATATCCCGATCCGCATGGACAAAGAGCGTCACCGCTTCCGGATCCCGGCGGAAAATATAGCCGGAGCATCTGCCAATGATCACGCAGGATCCCTGATCCGCCAGACGGCGGATCTGCGAAAAGGGGGCCTGGCCCAGCTGCTCCTGATCCATACCCATAGCCAGGGCATACAGAAGACTGTTCACCGGCTGTTCCTCATAAAAGGCCCGCACCTCATCGTATACCTCTCCCCGGGCGATTTCCATGAGACCCTTTTTGTCATAAAAGGCAATCCCCAGGCGCTGCGCTATTTTTTCTCCGATTTCATGGCCGCCGCTGGCACACTGACGGCCCACCGCAAGAATCAGCTTCTTCATGTTCCGCTTCCTTTCCAAATTCCCGTTCTCAGATCAGCTCCGCGAAAAAAGAGGCGCCCACCACCGTCAGCAGGCCGGCCACCGCGATGGCCAGGCTACTCATGGCTCCCTCCACCATACCGAACTCCATGGCTTTGGAGGTTCCGATGGCATGGGCGGAGGTGCCCAGCGCCAGCCCTCTGGCCACCGGCTCCTGAATACGGAAAATCTTAAATACCAGCTCCGCCAGAATCGCTCCCAGCACGCCGGTTATCACAATCACCGCCACCGTGATGGTCACGATTCCTCCCAGTTCCTCCGAAACACCCATGCCGATGGCAGTGGTGATGGATTTGGGAAGGAGCGTCACATACTGCTCATGGTTCAGGCCAAACAGCAGGGACAGCAGAAATACGCTGAACATGCTGGCCAGCGTTCCGGACAGGATACCGGCAGCCACAGCCTTGAAATTCTTCCGCAGCAGGGAGAGCTGCTCATAGAGGGGCACCGCCAGGCAGACCGTGGCCGGCGTCAGCAGATAGCTGAGATACTTTCCGCCCTCATTATAGCTGTCATAGTCCACATCAAAGATAAGAAGAACGGCCATCACGCAGATCACCGCGATCAGCAGCGGGTTGAATACCGCCAGCCGGAACTTCTTCTTCAGCAGCAGTCCCGCCTCGTAGCCCAGAAGGCTGATCACCGCCCCGAAAAATACCGAACCTGTCAGAAATTCCTTCACTTTTTCTCCCTCCGTATGATCGCCTGGGTCACGCGGCCGGTGACAGCCATCACAATCACCGTGGTGGCCGCTGTGATCACCAGCACCGGCACACAGACGGGCCTGAGCGCGTCCCAGGCCGTCATCAGTCCCACTGCCGCCGGAATAAACATCACCGGCATAATCTCAATCAGAAATTCTGCCGCTCCCCGCACCTGCTCCACCTTCAGCACGCCGGTTATCAGGGCCGCCAGCATCAGCACCAGCCCGTAAACGCTGGCCGGAATGGGCAGCGGAATCAGCGCCCGGAGCACCTCGCCCAGAAATGAGATCAGCAGAATCCATAAAAACTGTTTTAAAAATTTCATCCTTTTTTCCTCACTGGTAGTACCAGTTAATTATATAAAGCATCCTTCACTCTGTCAAGAGGAAGGATGCTTCTCAGCGGCGCATCTCCGCCGCAGGCCCCTGGCTGTGATGCTCCCGGATCAGTGCCTCCATCTCCGCCAGCGTCATGCAGGGCAGATCCCCGGCCACCGTATTTTTCACGGCAGCCGCCGCATTTCCCATGGCCACTGCCTTCCGGGGATGGGCCCAGTCGGTAAGCAGGCCGTAAAGGGCCCCGGCCACATAGGCATCCCCGCTGCCGATCCGGTCCAGCACCTCAATATTCTCATAGGGTTCTTCTTCATAAAAGGTATCCGTTTCCCCGCTGTAAATCAGCGATCCGAAGGAATGGCGCCTGGGGCTGTGCACCACCCGGCGGGTGGAAGCCACCACCGAGATGGGATACTCCCGGGTAAAGCTTTTCATAATTTCCCGGAGACTTCCCTCCTTCCGGAAGGTCAGTCTGGCCGTATCCTCGGAGCAGAAGAAAATATCCACCAGCGGAAGGATCTCCTCGATGCAGGCCCGCGCTTCCTCCCCGGTCCACAGATTACCCCGGAAGTTCACGTCAAAGGAAATCAGGGCGCCCTGCTCCTTAAAGCGCTTCATCATGGAGACCGCCGTGGCGCGGGCCTGTCCCCCCAGCGCCAGGGTAATGCCTGAGGTGTGAAAGCATCTGGCGGAGGCGTACATCTCTTCGGGGAAATCATCCGGTGAAATTCTGCACGCGGAACTGTTTTTCCGGTCATAAACCACCGCGGGCTTTCTTGGGGCGGAAGCCGTCTCATAATAGTAGATTCCCAGCCGGGCATCCGGCCCCTCCTCTCTGGCCACAAAGGCATCGGAAGCTCCCTGATAACGGATCTGATTGCAGGCCAGATCCCCCAGTTCACTGGCGGGCAGCCGGGTGATCATGCCGGTTTTCAGCCCCAGCTGACCGGCGCCCGCCGCCACATTCAGCTCCGCGCCGCCCACATGCAACTGGAAATTCTGAGTTCTGGAAAGACGCTGGCCCGACGGAGGCGACAGCCGCAGCAGCACCTCCCCCAGCGTCAGAAGATCATAC